>DPWF01000090.1 GCA_003526435.1 Chitinophagaceae bacterium
GCATTATTATCTACAAAGGATATATTGTGGCGCAATGGGGTGAGCCCGATCGTTGCGATATGACACATAGTGTTACCAAAAGTTTTTTATCGGCCATTGTAGGCGTGGCGGTTGACAAGGGTTTGATTGCTAACGTTACAGACACGGTTGCCAGATATGTTCCGCCTATTGAATTATACCAGCCTCAACAACCGGTGAACAGACCTGCTGAAGAAATAGGTCAACCACAAATGCTTTACCCTTTTGCTTCAGTACACAACAGAACCATTACCTGGGACGACCTCCTTCGTCAAACCAGCGACTGGGAAGGAACACTCTGGGGTAAACCCGACTGGGCCGACAGACCAGATGCAGATGCTTCCAAATGGTTAACCAGAACAAGAAATAAAGCGGGTAGTACTTATGAATACAATGATGTTCGTGTGAATGTGCTGGCATTGGCTGCAACGGGTGTCTGGCGCAAACCATTACCACAGGCACTCAAACAATATATCATGGACCCCATTGGTGCTTCGAATACCTGGCGATGGACGGGGTACCGCAATGCATGGATAGTGCTGGATGGACAACCAGTGCAATCGGTAAGTGGTGGCGGACATTGGGGTGGAGGAATGTTTATCAATGCATATGATATGGCGAGGTTTGGATGGCTTACTTTAAACCGTGGTAAATGGAATGGGCAACAATTACTGAGTGAAGTATGGATCAAACAATCGTTAACACCTACTGTTCCTAAAACAGATTATGGCTATATGAACTGGTTCTTGAATACGGGCCGAAAATTTTTGCCCAGTGCCCCCGAAACCGCATTTACACATGTTGGAAACGGCAACAACCTCATTTATGTAGACCCTGAGCATGAGCTGGTTGCTGTAATACGCTGGATCGACGGCCGTTCACAGGATGCCGTGATCGGCAAAATCATTGAGGCCTTGCCTGTTAAATAAAGGATATGATTAGCGCGTATTTTTTGCGCAAATCCCCTACTTTTGCCACCCGATCTAAACAAAAGCGGATGTGGCGAAACTGGCAGACGCACTAGACTTAGGATCTAGCGGGGTGACCCATGTAGGTTCGATTCCTATCATCCGCACAGATTGATTTCAATAAAAAAGACCCATCACCGGGTCTTTTTTTATTGCTACCTGTTAGCAGAATTATTTGATTCGCTGAAAAACATCTGCAATGATCTTTTCAAGCTCTGGTCTTGCTTTTATTAACTCCTGCAATAATTTCATTTGATTAAGCGCCCTGTTCAAATTATGCTCAGGATATTTTGCGCCATAATATTTATCGTTCTCCAGATAGTCGGTAGCAAAGCGCAGGCACTGCATATAAATCATAAACTCTCCGGCGTACACTAATAGTTTTTTTTCAGATGCTGTAAGAATATCTTTCATTTCTGAGAGATAACCATTCACAATGGCTTCAAAAAAATCTTTGCGTATGGTAACCTTATTAAAATCAGTTTCCTCTTCATTCGCGGTGCAGGTAAATGTGCGGATCATATCTCCCAGATCGCTGATAAAATAACCGGGCATTACAGTATCCAAATCTATTACCGCCAACCCACGATCCTGTTGATCAAATAATACATTGCTTATTTTGGTATCGTGGTGCATGGGGCGAAGGAGCATGCTGGCAGATTGCAACAAGTCTTGATATTGGGTAACGATAGCAGAATGATCCTGTAAGAAACCTATCAGATCAGTTGCAGTAATAAGTTTTGATGACTGGGCTGTTGTTAATGCTTTTTCAAACTGACGATAACGCAATTCAAGATTATGAAAATCCTCAATCGGATATCCCAGCTTGCCGGCATCGAGTGTATTTAATCTACGCGCAAACCCTGCAAACTGTCTGGCCGCTTCAAAAGCCTGTTTTGAATTATTCACCACAGTATTGCAAACAGAGTCTTCCAGAAAATTGAACATCCTGAAGTAGCCTGCTCCTTCCTCATATAAAAGTTCTTTCCCTTCCTTGCTTTTTACAGGTAATGGTAACTGGTATTCAGGATAGTATCTGGTAATATGCTCAGCAATTTTTTTCAGATTGTTTTCAATGATAAATGGGTTCCTGAATACCTGATCATTCACTTTTTGAAGAATATAGGAACAATCAGCACATTCAATCTTCCATGTGGAATTGATCAGTCCATTACCCATCTTTTCAATGTGTACAGCCGTTTTAATCTGTTCAAATGAATCAGCAACAGCAGATGGTATTGATTGCTGCATATATATTTCCGGTAGCTTAATACTCATCTGTTAATGCAAATACAGGTTTTCGATACATCCATTGTCCGCCACTAAAATCGGGGAAAGCGATGGTTGAGTTGCCGTTGGCAATTGACTGTTCACTTAATGGTGTAATAGCGCTCCAGGCTGCAGCATCGTACACATCCATGGCTGTGGCTACATTACGTTTTACAGACTCAATAAAAGAATGCACTACATAAAAATCCATTCCTCCATGACCCGATCCTTCTGCTTCTTTGCTCCATCTTGCCCACAAAGGGTGATCATATTTATCGAGCCATTCTTTTGCTGTATCCCATTGGTGGGCTTTTGCTGCTTTTTTCTCGATGTAGATGCTCTTGTTTACATCCATCCATATACCTTCTGTTCCCTGTACCCTGAAACCGAGTGAATAAGGTCTTGGTAAATTGGTATCGTGTTGCAAAAGAATCGTTTCACCATTGGCACACTGCAGCGTGGTAGTAACAACATCACCCAGTTTAAAGTCAATATTGGCATTCGGATGATCTTTCCCGCAATGATCCACCACATATTTATGTAAACCCCTTGCTTTCGAAGCAAAAGAATTAAGGCTCACAAACCTGTTTCCACGGTTGATATTAATATAATGTGCTATCGGGCCAATTCCATGTGTCGGATACAAATCACCATTCCGGTAAACACTATGATGCGTGCGCCACCTGGCTTCTGTCCAACCTTTATCACCAAACTCACAGCCTTTTCCATATGCATCAATGCCATTATTGAATTTTACTTCGCGCAAATCGTGTTGATAACCTCCCTGCAAATGAATCAGTTCTCCAAACAAACCTTGTCGCACCATATTCAATACTGCCATCACATCTCTTCTGTAACATACATTTTCCAGCATCATTACATGACCTTTGGTTCTTTCGGCAGCTCTTACCACTTCCCAATGGTCTTCCAGGGTAATACCGATCATAACTTCTGTACCCACATAACGAATACCTGAATCAAGTGATGTAATGATCATTTCTTTATGCCATTCCCATGGTGTGGCGATCAGGATGGCGTCCAGTTTTGTT
>DPWF01000012.1 GCA_003526435.1 Chitinophagaceae bacterium
GGGAAAAGGCTGATGTTTCAGTTGAGAAAATTCACCTTCTTCGTCCATTTCCTGTAAAGCCTTGTGCAGGAATAATCTTGACAGGTGTTGATAATAGTTCATCAATTCGTAGCCCATTCCTAACATTTCATGTTTTGCATCGGCCTCATCAATCAGTGTTGCACAATCGGGCCATACACCGGAGAAATTCGGACCTTTGGCAAAACCAACATAATGCCCGGGAGGTAACTCTCTATAAAGATATCGTGGTTCGGCAATGATGGGAAAGGTTAATCCTTTCTTGAAGAAATTGATACCTGAATCGTAATGAAAATACCAGTCGTATCCTATTTCAATGGCGCCAGAATCGAGTAATTGTGTTTTTACTTCCGGGTCTTGGAAACAATTTTTTAATTCCTCTTTCAAATATTGAATACAGGCCTGTTCATCCAAAGGATGTGTTTCGATAAAATCCGCATAAGGATTTTTACTACTGATATCTGCAGCTTTCTCGGCAAGTTCTTCTTCTATATCTTCGCCGTCAAGCATCGCAAATTCACCGTTCCGGTATAGCTCGAGATAATCGGCATATCTTTTAAACAATGGTACATTGATGCGATCCCTGATCTCGTTACATTGTTTTTCAAGTTGTTCATAAAGTATTTCATTCAGGGAACTGTTATTCATCTTCATTTATTTTTTGGGAAGAAAAACTTCTGCCATCATACACCTTGCACTACCGCCACCATTGGTTTCAATGGTTTTAATATCTGAATGTAATATGGGGTTATACAGTTCAATAGCTGCAACCTGTTCTTTATTTAAACTATTGAATGCCTGGCTCGACATAACAAGAAAGTGTTGCCCATCTTTATTCTGAACCTGTAACATATTGCCTGCGAACCGGTTCATCTGGTCGAAGCTGATGCTGATGATTTCTTTTCCGGAACCTGAGAGATGTTGAATGATATTTTCACGTTCAGTTGGGTCAGGTACTGAATCAAGACAAATGACAGCATACCTGTCGGCAACGCACATCATTACATTGGTGTGATAAATTGGGGAGCCGTTACTATCAACTGAAACAAACGAAACAACTGTATATCCTGATTTTGAAGCCCAGTCCTTTAATACTTCAGGAGCTGTGCGGGGAGATAAACAGGCGTATGCAATTTTATGTGTGCGATCCAATACCATACTGCCTGTACCCTCCAGAAATAATTGTTGGGCCTCATAACCTGTAAGATCAACAGTGTTGTTTACCTGGAATTTTTGACTGATGGCTTCCAGTACATGTGGTTTTCGTTCCAGTCTTCTGTTAACGGCAAACATCGGATACAGAAAAATGCTGCCATCCTGGTGAAAGGAAATCCAGTTATTCGGAAATACAGAATCGGGTGTATGTGGTTCTGCTGTGTCATTCACAACAGTTACATCAATACCCGCATTCGTTAATACAGTTACAAACTGTTCAAATTCAGCCGTTGCTTTTTCAGCAACAGCATCATCGCCGGAAGCCTGTTGAAAGCTGTTATTCACTGCCGTTTCCGCATTAAAATTGAAGCGGACCGGCTTTATCATGAGTAGGTGAGAAGTGGTTTGTTGTAACATGTTGACTGGTTGAATGAAGAAATGGGAGCGTGAATTGTGAATGGTCAATCGTCAATTATGTTAGGTATTCATTCAGCATTGGCGATTGACCATTCATATCTCATGAAATCTCTTCCCTCCACAATGGCATACTCATACAATGAAACCCACCCCGGGCTCTTGATAGTTCAGCCGATGGCATGAGTATCAATGTATCAGTCATTGTTTGAGTAGAGATGGTTCCCGCTTCCAATTGCTGTAATAACTCTTTTACATGAACAATGGTAAATCCAGCTTTTCTGAATGCTTCTGTTGTTTTATCGTTCCTGTCGTAACCAAGTACAACACCTTCTTTTAACGCCAGCAGGTTACAGGAATCTGTCCATTGTTCGCGGGCATTGTATGGGAATTCATTATTGCCGGAAAAAATAAAACGGACTTCGTTTTCACAATGCAGATCATTGACGCTGATATCTAGCAATAAATCTTCAAGACTGTCGAAGAATACAGGGTTGTCGGGACATTTTTTATGAAACTGCGTAATCTTGATCTTCTCTTCTTTTTTTACCTGTAAAATTCTTTCCACCGCATTATCATCTTCATGTTTCACCGCCTTGCGGGAAAAATTACCGAGCATTACCCATACATCTCTTTTAACCTGGGTAAATACCGTATCAATATGCATGTAATCACGTTTTTTGGGAATACGGATAATGGTTACTTTATCCATGAGCCCTTTTTCGAACATCACATTGGTAATCATGGCAGCAGCTTCAGCAGATGTTCTTTCACTTACACCTACCAGCAAATGATTAGGGCTCACAACCATAATATCACCACCTTCCAGGGTTGTTTTACGGTCATCCTCTTCTTCTTCAGGCATGAGAAAACTCTGGTTCGAGTCGGTCAGTTCAATGATGTTTTTTTTCCATTGAGCAAACATGGGATGATAAAAGAAAATGTATTTAGAAAGCAGGGCCTCCCTGGTACGTGCTTTCTTTGCTGGTTTATTGAGCAATACATGGTCTTTGATGGTGATGCCAATATCTCTTGTGAAAATAAAATTGGGGATAGGTGCAAACAACAGTTGCTTATCTATTGATGTACCTGAAATAAAAGTTTTAGACAGTTCATTAGCAGGATAATCGAATAACTGCTGCTGTATTTCAAAAGTGCATCCTTCAATGGCAGATACAGAGGCTATGAGTTGTGAACGGATATCCGTATTCTCCAATACTTCTGCCAGCAGCCATTGTAATTCTACTACTTTGTCTGACCTGTAAAAATCAGGTGCATCTGGTTTAAAAAAATTCCGGTCGTTCTGGTCTACCTTGTCCAGCTTACCTTTTATTTTTTCCGGATCCAGAAAGTAAAGCAGGAGTTTGGTGTAATAATCATATTCATCTTTTCTGATGGTGTCGAGATGAACAATGTCTTCAAATAACCAGTCCTGGGCTTTTGAGGGTACTACTTTGCCCAATCCACTGTCGGGGCTATGTACCAATAATCGTTTCAGCGTACCTATTTCAGAGGTAACATGCAATGTATGTTCCATAC
>DPWF01000257.1 GCA_003526435.1 Chitinophagaceae bacterium
GTTACCCAGACTTTGGGCGGTAATGCTGTATTTAATTTCCTGAAACAACCCAATACAGCACAATTGTCGGCATTAGGCGGACTTAATATTTCTGTACCGGGAAAAGATGTAGGGATGAGTTTTCAAAACCCCGCATTGCTCAGAAAAGACATGCATCAGCAACTCAATACCTCTTTTAATGCATTTGTAGCGGGTATCAGTAATTATAGTCTTACCGGAGCCTGGTATTTGGAAGAAGTTAAAACCAATATAGGTATTGGGGTCAACTATTACAACTATGGAAATATTGATCAAACGGATGCTTCAGGGAATATATCAGGCAGTTTCAGGCCCAGAGATTATGTTGTGCAGGTAATGGCCTCACGCAGTCATAAAGACAAGTGGTGGTATGGCGCTACATTGAAATTTATACATTCCGGCTATGGGCAGTACCGTTCCTCAGGTATAGCAATGGATGTGGCTTTGAACTACCATGATGAAGATAAAGGTTTACAGGCAGGCATTGTGGTAAAAAACATGGGTACACAATTCGGTACTTACGATGGTTCAGACAGGAAGGAAGAACTGCCTTTTGATTTGCAGATGGGGGTTACTAAAAAACTGGAAAATGCACCCGTACAATTTTCACTCAGCTTACACGACCTTCATTGGTTCAATAATTTTTATAACGATACCAGCTTCAGGGCAGGAGAGGGCGACGATGATTTTACAAAAAAAAATACCCTGCAAAAAATTTTCAATCATGTGGTAATAGCTGCACAGTTTTTTCCCCACGAAAAAATAGAATTAACAACAGGCTATAATTTTCAGCGCAGGAATGACTTAAATGGGTTCAATATCAGCAATGGATTGAATGGCTTTACGATGGGCACTGCTGTAATATTGCCTAAGATACATATTCGCTATGCTACAGGGTTTTATCAGCGGCAACTCTTTCACCAGTTCTCTCTCAATTTTAACCTGAAAGGAAATGCCCTTTGAGAATGATATTACCGCGATAATATTTCCTGGAACCTGTCTACAAACTGTGCTACATGAAATCCATCCATCAACGCATGGTGCACATGAATAGAAACCGGCATTTGACGAAGGCCATTTTGTTCAGTCATCTTTCCAAAAGAAATTTTTGGGCATGAATCTTTGAAACTAAAACTGCGCGCATGTGATAAGCTGGTAAAATTGAGCCAGGGTATGGATGAATAATGAATCACATTCTCGCCAGATACAGCAGGAATGAGTCCGGTAGTATTGCGTACTTCTTCCATAATTTCTTTGGCATGTTCAGTGAAAAAAGAAAAATCAGGATGGTAATCCATATACGAAAAACCAAAAGTTCCATCGGGCCGGTTAATAGTAGGAGATGCGTTTACCTGATCGTACACATATACCTGATCATTTTCAATCCGGTAGCGGAAAGGTTCGGTTTCATTGGCTGCTTGTAAGGAAGCATGCAGGTAATAAAGAAAAAAAGAATAATTGTTTTCCTTGCTTACCTGGTAGGCGCGGGTACAGTCAACCTGCACAGTTATTCCAAAAAAAGGTTCTTCAAACTGATTAAAAAACCGGAATTGATCTTTCCGGTTCCAGTTGTCAATGTTTAATAAAGTTTTCATTTCTACAAGAAAGATAATACTTCTTTGATCGATTCTACCTGTCTGAAATTAGCATGTTCAATGTCTTTGTCGATTGTTTCATGCGCCCAGGTAGTATGATAGGGAATATGTACAGCATGGCCACCCAGCTCCAATACGGGCAGTACATCTGATTTCAATGAATTACCGAGCATCATAAATGCTGCCGGTTGAATATCGAGGTGTTTTAATAATTTCTGGTAATCAGCTTCCTTCTTTTCAGACATGATTTCGATGTGATGGAAATAATGTTCCAAACCCGATTTTCTCAGTTTTCTTTCCTGGTCGAGAAGGTCACCTTTTGTAGCAACCACCAGTTTATATTTTCCCTGTAGTGACTGCAATACATCTTCCACTTCATCCAGCAGTACAATGGGTTTTTCGAGTAGTTCTTTGCCTAATCCAATAATTTTTTCAATCACATCTACTTTAATGGTTTTATTGGAAAGTTCCATGGCTGCTTCAATCATACTCAGCATAAATCCTTTTACACCGTAACCATAAAGATTGATGTTCCTGATTTCCATTTGTAGCAGTTCTCTGGCAACAGAATGGTGTGGTAAATAATCTTCCAGTAGTTCACAAAACCGGTCTTCTGTTTCCCTGAAATAAGGTTCATTCACCCATAGGGTATCATCCGCATCAAAAGCAATTACTTTTATTTCATTCATAACAGTGTAGTATATCTTTTATTTTCCTCCACCAGGTTTTTTAGGCAAAACAGCTTTGGGTTTATCGGCAGGTGGTGGTGGCGTTCCTTTCCCGTCTTTTTTCTCTGGTGTTTTGGGNNACTCCGGCGCTATATCCTCGAGTTTGATGTTTTGAGGAACTTCATAATCCTGTGATGTGCCTGTTCCAACATCTTCACCTTCACCACCTAAAATCGGCGTAGAATCGTTCAGGTAATCAATGATGAGATCATTGCTCATTACATCAGGTTTTACAAAACGGGCACTCTTGTCGATTCCACAGTTGGGATCGGATGCGGCTTTGCTGAAGAAATAGGCCCAGATAGGCATGGCCGCACGACCACCCTGTCCCCATGCACTTTCCTTATTAAAATGTATGAAACGATCGTCAGCACCTACCCATGCTCCTGCCATTAATTGTGGTGTATAACCCATGAACCAGCCATCACTGTTTTCATTGGTGGTACCTGTTTTGGCGGCCATTTCAACAGAAGGCATTCCATAGCCCCAGATTCCGCGACCTGTACCCACCTGTACCGTTCCCTGCATCATTTTCACCACCGAATAAGCGGTGACTTCGCTGATGACTTCTTTTCTTTTGGGGGTGAAAGTGGCCAGCACATTACCGTTCCGGTCTTCAATACGGGCAATGTACATGGGTTTTACATTAAAACCTCTTCCCGGGAACATGCTGAAGCCCTGCATCATTTCATACAAAGAAATCTCACAGGAACCGAGGGCAATAGAAGGATAGGGTTCTATCTTGGTTTTGAAATCGCAACGCTCAAGAAAATTCACCAGTCGTTTTGCACCGTTGTTTCCTTCGCTGTCTAACTGTTTCATGATATAGGCCGATGCGCAGTTTCGTGAGAACGCCAATGCAGAAGCCATAGGCATGGCACCGCCCTGACATGATCTGCTGGTAGCTGGTACCAAACCATATCCACCAAAACTCTGCTGCTCATCGTATACCGTAGTGTTGGGTGTAAAACCTGCTTCTTCAATGGCCAGGCTATACAACAGAGGTTTCATGGTAGAACCCACCTGACGCTTGGTATTGAAGTTAACGTGATCGTATTTGAAGGTTTTAAAACCAATACCGCCTACCCATGCTTTGATTTCACCTGTTAAAGGATCCATTACCATAAAACCAGCCTGTAACATCTGGCGGTGGTAACGGATAGAATCATAAGGCGTCATCAAAGTATCTGTTTCGCGGTTGTTGTTCCAGGCAAAAATTCGCATGGGTGTTTTTTCGTAGAAGGTTTTTTTGATCTCTTCATCTTTTAAACCATCACGATCAAGATTTTTCCAGCGATCACTTTGTTTCATGGCTGCTTCCAGCACATTCTCATATCCTTTCCAGATCGATTTGTTTTTGATATTTGCCTGCCCGTTAAACAGTTTCTGCATAAAGTTCATATGCTTGGCCACAGCTTCTTCTGCATACTGTTGCATACGGGGATTGATGGTCGTATAAATTTTTAAACCATCCCTGTAGAGGTTATAATTATCACCGTTATTCTTTTTATTTTCCTTGCACCATTTCTTCATTTCTTCGGCCAATATCATACGGAAATAAGGACCCAGACCTGCCGTTTCATCCAGCTTCTTGTAGTTCAGTTCAATCGGTTTTCTTTTCAGGATATTCGCTTCGGCCTCAGTAAGGTATTCGTTACGAACCATCTGGCTGATGACGGTATTTCTTCTGTCTAGCGCCAGTTTCGGATTGCGTCTCGGATTATAAATAGTGGCACCTTTGAGCATTCCAATCAAAACAGCCGACTCTTCAATGTTCAGTCTGTCAGGTTCTTTCTGGAAAAAAGTTTTGGAAGCATTTCTGATACCATACACATTATCGCTGAAAGCAACAGTATTCAGGTATAAAGTGAGTATTTCTTCTTTGGTAAAATTACGTTCCAGTTTAATGGCAATAATCGATTCCTTAATCTTCTGTATCATCCGCAGGAAAATATTCCGCGTACTCCAGTTGTCGGTAAACAGGTTTTTGGCCGTTTGCATGGTAATGGTACTGGCACCACCTTCACGACCTAAAAATACCAGCGCACGACCCAGTGAACGAGGGTCAACACCGCTATGGTTATAAAATCTTTCATCTTCGGTAGCAACAAGTGCATTGATCACATGTTTACTGATATCCTGGTATTTTACATTGATCCTGTCTTCTCCATTCAGGTAATATTTACCCATCAAAGTACCATCCTGCGCATACACCTGGCTGGCCAGTGAAGCAGAAGGGTTTTCTATATCATCAATGGAAGGCATGTTTCCGAGCCATCCCCAGTTAATCATCAGCAGGAATAAAATACCCCCACCAAGTGTCCAGAAAAAAATGCGCCAGAAAATGCGAACGGGTTTTGACATAACAATCCACTATTGGTTCATAAAAATGATGCGTAAAACTAAAGAAGAGTTAGTGAAGCAGTGCTTCTTACTCGTTAAAATTTATCGGGTAATGCTTTTTGCATAAATGCCCGGTATGCTGCGATATCTTTTTTGTTTTGCAATATCCTCAGGTTGGCCGGACTAATAATCTGGAATCCATATTTATCGGCACTTAGCCAGGGTAATATTCTGCTGGCAGCCTGGGGTTTTACGAGGTCTGTATAACTTACCGCATCACTGGCCGAAGGGAAGGGCCCCACCAATAATAATTGCACTTCGGGTACAATGGTTATGGTATTGATGGGTAACCGACGATTGTAGAAACGCTCCTGGTTAAAACGGTTAAAAGCATTACGGGCTTCTCCAACAAACATACCATCAACCTTATTCAGTACTATAACGGCATATTGTGTATCGGTAGGTATAAATTCATATTCCGGTTCTGCCAGGGTCAGTGGAACAGATTTAACTGCATTGGTTAAATTAAGACCTGGTGGCTGTTTTATATCTTTTGGTGCAGGAGTGACAGCGGCTGAACTGTCTTTTTTCGGTGTAGTACCCACAATAGAAGCAGGCCCGGTAAGATCAATACCTCTGGTAACCGTTTCTGCAGGTCTTTCAACAGATAAATCAGACAGGTATTTTTCAATTTCATCTCTTCGTTTTAATACATCTATCATCGTTACTGCTTTTTCAGCAAGAGGAGAAGAAGGGAAATTGGTCATGAGCTGTTGTAGCCTGTTAATGGCAACGCTGTCTGCTTTCTCTTTGATATAATAGATCGATTCTATGTACAAGAGCTGAGCTGTCCATTTAGAATTTCTGTGTTGCTGCTCAACCTGTTTTTTGGCCTGGATGGCGGCTTCAAATTTACCTTCAATAAAGAGATTGTACACATTAGTGTAAGTGAGTTCTGAAGGATCTTTTTTGTTTGCAGCGGAAGCATTATTGAGGAACTTGCTATCAGCAAAAATTTTGGAAAAAACATTTTGCAATGAATCGGCGGCTATCAGGTTATTGGTTTTACGATAACACTGAATCAGGTTAAAACCCGCTTCCTCGGCTTCAGCGGCACGCGGAAAACGTTTTAGCAATTCTTCATATACTTCAATTGCGGAAGGATAGTCGTCCAGTTGTTCCTGGAATATTTTTCCATTCTCCAGCAAACCACGAATGATCATGGTATTCGATAACTCCTTTTGTTCTTCAGTTAGTGGGATGGCATTTTGTAATGCTTCTAAACTAAGCTCCTGTTTTTTCAGGTCTGTTTTATTGTCTGTTGAAACCGTTGCCTGGTTTTGCGCAGGAATAACTTTGTCGACGGCCGATTGTCTGCGCCAGTTGTCTACATTCGGTCTGTTACCCCAACGTTTGTTGAACTCACCAAAGCCACGGCTGCGTAAATTGCTGTTGAGAAAATAAAATTCAGCTCCATTGTTGTTGAACAGGTCTGTAGGCTGACTATTACCGGCAGGAAGATCAGAACCAAACGAAGTTTCATCTGTTTCTTTTAATCCCTGTTCTTTTCTTAACTGCCGAAGTATTTTTTTGAGCAGCGCCGTTCTCTCGGCTTCGGGAAGCGCTGCTATTTTTTGCACACTATCTTCCCTGCTGATGTTTTCTTCATTCATGGCAATCAACTGAAGCGCCGGTTTCCTGGTGTTAATTCTTTCCTGCTCTTTTTCTTTTACCATATTCACCTGCACACTGTCATAAAACCTGAAAGACTGGCTGTATGCTTTACAGTCGTAATTGAGGTCGCCGAGTAAGAGAAAACTTTCCTGCTTCTGTAAAGGGTTATCGTTGCTGAATGAAACACTTTTTAATAGCCATTGCTGTGCAGCGGTATAATTTTTTCTGCTCAGTTCCAGCTTGGCAGCAGCATAATAAATGATGTCGCGGTATACGTCATATTTATCTTTTTTGGCCATCTTCAGCAATTCATTCAGGTTTTCCTGAAGTGCATTGTCTTTGTCGCCGGTAGAGAGTGCTGCAATATTAAGTCTTGCATACACTTCCATAAAAGGGTCAGTAGAAAATTTAACGGCAGTCTGGTAAGATTGTATGGCATCTTTATCTTTTCCAGCCAGTTCAAATAATTGGCCAGCCAGGTAATATGACCTGGCTTTAACCATATGGTCATTACCTTTTTTTAAGGTACGTATCAGGTAGTTGGCAGCGCTGTCGTAGGCATTGAGTTTATAAAAAAGATAAGCACTCAGTTCATCCAGTTCGGGTTGTAAACGGGAGGGAAAAAGTGCATCGCTCCTGAGTAGTGCCAGTAAACCTGCAGCTTCTGCGGCTTTATCCTGTTCTATAAAAGTTCTCGTCATCCATATAAAACTCTCGTTCCTGCTGGGCAGGGTAGTAGTAAGTTTTTTCCAGAGCGTTCTTTTTTCATTGGTAGAAATGGAGAATACACCTCCCGCATTACTGGCATTACTACCAATGGGAATATCATATCCTTCATCCTTTGGTGCAAATGCATAGTTGATGTACTGAAATACCATTTGAGCAGAGTCGAAATCTTTTCTGAGTAAATAGGCTTTACCCATCAGCATATACAGGTTGTCGACCCAGTCGCTGCGAAGATCATGTAGGAGAATACCGGCAGTACATTTATATAGAACAGTATCTATCTGGTCCTGTGCAGTGGTTTCCAGATCATAATCATAAAATGACAAGAGTTGCGTATAATCATCCCTGTGCGATTCACTGGCTCTTTCAATGATTTCATTGAGCCGCTGGTTGGCATTGAAATAATAATTGAAATGGGTAACCGTATTATTATAAATCCTTTTGGGAAGTGTAAACTTTTTATTGCCTGTTTTTTCGGCAGGCAGGGTTCTGTTTTCGTAAGGTTTATCCTTTTTTAGTTCAATGCTGGTATAGGGTTGTGCCATGCTTTTCAGACTAAAAAAAAGCAGTAGGGCAACCGTATATGAGACCGGGATCATCCGGGAAAATATGAATCTGGAATTACTGTGCATAAAAACAGTTTAAAAATACAGTTATTTCCCGATCAGCGATGGGTAAAACAGGATTCATCGTTACCTTTAACCAGATTTTACAGTATGGCCAGCTCAGAGAACAATAATAACCTCAAACGTATCCGTAACAACTATCGCCTGGTGGTGATGAATGATGATACGTATGAGGAAGTAGTTACTTTCCGGCTCTCAAGACTAAGCGTTTATATAGGTTTGAGTACTGTTTTTGTCATTCTGGTTGGACTTACGATTGCCCTGATTGCTTTTTCTCCGTTGAAATATTATATCCCGGGTTATGGAACCAAGGAAAGCCGTACGGCTTTACAGGTGTTGAAAATGAGAACAGATTCACTTGAACAGGCGATCAGGTATAAAGAACAGTATATAGACGGGGTAAAAAAAGTGCTTTCCGGCAATACGCCCTCTTCGCTTGATACCATTGCCCTGGAAATTCCGAAAGCAGATATCTCCAATGAATAAGGATAGTCGTCGCGGTTCCATTTTTCAGTATGCTGGTATGGCCACACAATGGGTTATTGTATTGGTGGCCACCGTATATTTGGGAAAATGGCTGGATGAAAAATGGGCTTTCAAACAGGCTTTTCTTATCTGGTTATTACCCCTTCTTTCATTGGTAGGTCTGATGATCAAACTCATCAGGGATACTTCAAAAAAATGATGTTAGTTTATGACAAATCCTATCAAACCACTATTGTTTCTTTTTTTGGGCATTAACATACTTGTGCTTTTGGGGAAAGAAAAGTTGGCTGCTGTGGGCGTTCGGTTTGAGGTACTTACTGTTGCCAATATTCTTTTATTTCTGTTTACGCTTATAGGTTTGATGCTGCAAATTAAAGCAGCTTCCAATAAAAACCCCAATGCCATTGTGCGGGCTGTGATGGCAGGTATGGGTATTAAACTGATTGGTTTTGCCACTGCCTTGCTCATTTATATTTATCTCGCCGGCAAAGAGAAAAGTACTTTATCTGTATATGTTTCATTGGGTTTATATTTTGTGTATACATGGATAGAAGTTCGTTTATTCCTGAAACAGAATGCTAAAAAGAATGCCCNNTAGCTGCATTTCTCCCTGAGGGCAGCTTTGAACAGGTAGTCGCTTATATCCAGCGGTACAAAGTGCATCTTACCATCACCAAAAAAAGAAAATCGGTTCTGGGCGATTACAGGCATCCCGGTATCGGAAAAAATCATCGGATTACTGTAAATGGAGACCTTAACAAATTCGAGTTCCTGATTACTTTATTACATGAACTGGCTCATCTGCTTACGTTCGAACAATACCGGCACAGGGTGGAGGCACATGGGCCAGAATGGAAGAGTTGCTACAGCACACTACTCATCAGTTTTGTGCAAATGGGCGTATTTCCTGAAGATATCAGCATGGCATTACAGCGTTCGATCATGAACCCGGCTGCAACAGCCAATGGCGAAACCGATTTGCTCCTGGTACTTCGTAAATACAACACCAAACAAACAGGGTTGATACCCGTTGCTGAAATTCCCCCGGGAAAATTATTTCAAACAGAAAATGGCCGTGTTTTTATGAAGGGCGCACTTCGAAGAAAAAGATTTGAGTGTGTAGAAGTAAAAAGCGGGCTTCGTTATTCTTTTAGTGCGGTAACAGAAGTCCGGTTACTGGAAATGCCATCTGCATAAATAACCCTGCGAAAGCTGCAGGCTACGAGCCACAAGCTACAAGCAATTTAATACTATTGTAGCTTGCAGCAAAAAGCCCCGGCTTTTTAGGCCAGGGCTTGGTAATTTTCAGATTTATTTTAAGCAACTGCTTTCTTCACTAATGCTGCAGCTTCACTCAATTCGATGGCAGACTGTACTTTCAATCCACTTTCATCAATCAGTTTTTTAGCTTCAACTGCATTGGTACCCTGT
>DPWF01000004.1 GCA_003526435.1 Chitinophagaceae bacterium
CATTTCTACCAGTTTCATGGTAGTAAGGCCACCCAGGGAGTGACCGATAACAATGGGTTTTTCGGGTAATGTGTCGATGAAGTCTGCAAGTTTTCTCACCAGGGTTTCAAAACGTTCTTTTCCTAATGCGGGATGAATATTGTTTCTCAGGTCTGCGGGTTCACCTTCATGGTGTGGGTTGGCCGGAGCATATACGGTGTAACCTTTACTTTCAAAATAAGCTTTCCATTGGTTCCAGCTTTTGTTGTTTACAAACAGTCCGTGTGTAAATACGATGGTTTTTGAATGTGTCATGATTTTTAGTTTTTGTGTTTGATTTGATAACACAAAGCTCTACACTGCTCATGACGATTCTTTTAACCCAGGTTAAAATCGTTTCAGCGACCGGAAATTCTTTTTCGGATACGGCTTAGTGAAGGTCCTTGTATGCCGAGATAGGAGGAAATATGATAGAGTGGTACTTCGTTAAAAATATCAGGATGCTGGTTCAGCAAGTCAAGGTAGCGTTCTTCCGGTGTCTTGAATAAAAAGCCTTCTGTTTTTTCCATGGCAATAGTAAATGCCACTTGTGCCAGTAGTCTTCCGAAACGTTCCCATGCATGACTTTTCCGATAGAGTTCAAGCAAATGATCAATTCGTATCCGGATCATTGTTGCATCTGTCATAGCCTGTGTATGATAATCACAGGGTATCTGGTGAACAAAACTTTTAAAGGTGGCTATAAACTGTTTCGAAGAATAAAGAAATACATTTTTTTCTTCTCCCGTTTTTTCGTCGATGATATAGGAGCGAAAAACACCCTGTGTTATAAAACCCAGGTATTTACATACGGAGCGGTGCTCATTGTAATATGCTCCTTTTGTGTATACACACGCTTCCCAATATGTTGATGAAAGATCAAACTCTTCTTCGCTAAGCCCGGCAAATTGCCGAACAGCCATGCTTAGTTGTTCAATACTTGTCATGACATACTGTTTAAAAAATTCAGTGTATTTCTGTGTTTTCAGTGGCAGATTCATTGCCACTGAAAACACAAAAGAGAACAGAAGAAAATAATTTTTTACCAGCCAATTCCATAATCTTCTCCGTGGTTGCTGCTTCCTCCCCAGAATGATCCGTGTTTCCAATCAAACCAGATGGCATTGATGGGTCCGCTGGTGCGGTCTTCAAAACTCAGCGTATAGCCCATGCTGCGTAATTCTTTTCGCACCCAATCGGGTGTATTACTGTGTATTAAAAGATTTCCGGCTCTTGGTGCACGATCGGCTGTTTTATTACCTCCCAGCGATAACCATAACTGGTTGGTGTTAATATTGGCTGCTTCACTTGCTTCCTGAACGGTCATACCAAATTCTACCATGTTCAGGAAAAACTGTAAGAGGTTCTGATCCTGTGTATCTCCTCCCTGTACAGCAAAAGAAAGCCAGGGTTTTCCGTCTTTTAATGCCAATGATGGTGTAAGCGTTACACGCGGTCTCTTTCCCGGCGCCACTACATTGAATGGATTGATGCTGGAATCTAGTACAAAACTCTGCATACGCTGACTCATTCCCACTCCTGTTTTACCTGCAATGCATGCCGGTAACCATCCGCCACTGGGTGTAATAGATACTACCCAACCTTCTTTGTCGGCCGCTTCTACCGATGTGGTGCCCATCCACAAAGCTTCTTTGTATTCCGCATCACCCAGCATTGCCATTTGTCGCTGATCGTGTGTGGGCGCAAAACCTCTTTTACTACTGGTATCTTTTACATCATAACCACGGCTCTTTAATAAATTGATATAAGGATTTGTTTTTCCTTCAAAAGGATATGGATCACCCGGACCGGCATTGGCATCGTTTCTGTCCATACGAATTTGCGCCGCTCTTTGTTTTGCATACGCTTTACTCAGCAATCCTTTCATAGGCTCTTCCGGAGCAAAATAAGAATCGCCGTAATAAAAATCACGATCTGCAAAACTCAGGTTCATNNGGTAAATTGTGTGTATGTATTTGGCTGAATTATAGCCCATGTTTTTGAGATCGAAATTCTCCAGTATGTTCAAAGCCTGTAATAAAACAGGTCCCTGTGTCCACTGTTTCAGTTTATAAACATCAATGCCTTTGTAATTGGTTTGCAATGGCTCTTCTTCTATGGGCTTCCAGTTGGCCAGGTCTGCTTTGGTAATCAGTCCGCCCTGTTCCTGTGCGCCTCTTACAAATTCATCGGCAATATCTCCTTTGTAAAATCGATCATAGGCTGCATAGATCGCTTCTTTCCTGTTCTTTCCTGCTTTCAGTGCATTCTGTTCTGCTTCCACCATTTTACTAAGTGTATTCAGCAGATCTTTCTGTACAAATATTTCTCCCGCTTCCGGTGCTTCTCTTTTTTCACCCTGGTGTGTTAAGAATACCTGTTTACTGTATGGCCATTGTTTAATCTGGTCCTTTCCTCTTTCAATACTGTTGGCTGTCTGTGCTTCTATCGGATAACCGGCTGCCAGATCCATTGCAGGCGCCAACACTTCTTTCAAACTCATGCTCCCATATTCTGCCAGCATATAACAGATACCTCCAGGAGTGCCTGGTGTAGTTGCAGCTAACGGACCATACTGCGGCGGAAAATTCATGCCCTTGCTTTTAAAAAATGCCGGCGTTGCTCCGGTAGGTGCCACGCCCATGGCATTGATGGCTATTACTTTTTTTGTTTTGGGATTATAAATAAGCGCCTGTGTTTCTCCTCCCCAGCTCAACACATCCCACATGGTACAGGTTGCGGCCAGCATAGCGCAGGATGCGTCCACAGCATTACCTCCTTTCTGAAATATCATTGACCCTGCAGTAGCGGCCAGTGGTTTACCGGTAATCGCCATCCAGTTTTTTCCATGCAACGGCGGTTTCTGTGTTTGTTGTGCAAATGTGAAAGATGAAATGAATACTGTTGCGAATAGAAGCTTCTTCATGGATCTGATTTGTTGTGTATAAAGATATTGAAACGGATAAATAAGGAACATAAAAGGTGTAATTCCACAGTTTCTCATTTCTTATTCCTTATTT
>DPWF01000036.1:0-5395 GCA_003526435.1 Chitinophagaceae bacterium
CCCGTAAACTGACTGCTTCCGGAAACGGTTTCTTCTTTGGCAACAGCTTGAAGACTATCCATAGAAGCAGGAAATAGTTTCAAAACCTCTTTTCCGATGGTAATATCGAGATCCTGCATCATTTGTAATAAAGCAAAATGTGCATCCTGTAATTTACCGCTATTATAACTTGTCTGGGCTGTTGTGATATTCTTTTTAAAGTCCTGTGCATGTGCCAGCGTAGTTACCAGCAATGCAAATATGATACTGTAAGTCTTTTTCATTTGTTTGTATTTATCTATTGTTCACCCATTGTTTTTTTAATCGAGTCAATATCAAATTGCTGAACTGCATCCATCATATCTTTTTCAGTGGTAAAATTGATGCCTTTCCAGGTAATCATACCAGCAGTACCCATTTGCATGAGGATGGTATAACCTTCGCGATCTTCAAACTGTATAATGGCTTTATTGCCTTTTATCCTGATTTGTTTGGTATTCTGTGTTTCACCATTTGATTGAGTAGACGCAAAGCCAAAATACATATCAAGTGCACCTGCATACATGGCGTTATTACCAATAAGGATGGACAACTGTTTGTCGTCTTTCTGGTAAATACGCTGTATGGTGAGGTTCGCCCAGCCATAACGGGCACTCATAACCCTGTCTTCTGTAGAATCTTTTGGTAAGCCTGCAATTTCTGCAGGAAGAGATTGCAATAATTGTTTGCCGATTTGTAATTCAACGCCAAGCAAAGCCTGTTGAACAGAAAAACGGGCTTCACCAAACTGTTGTTTGTTATAAGCAAGATCGGCATCTGTTATCTGTTGTAAAACATCAGGTACAGTAGAGTTCTTTAATCCTTCTCCGGATGTATTCACCGGTCTGCCATTTTTTGAAGTACTGGCTGGATTAACATTACCGTTGCCATTACCGCTGCCGGTTGTATTGCCGGTTCCTGTTTTGTCTGCTACTTTTTTGTCTAATACTTCCTCTGCTTTCTTTTCTACTTTGTCTTTCAGTTTTTTCAGAAAACCCTGAGCTTGTAAATCAGCTTGCATGCCAAGACCTATACATGCAAGCAGAATAAGTAATAATTTTTGTTTCATGTTGATGGTTTCAAAACACAAAACTATAATGGCATTCAGGTGAATACAAACCATTCATGACGACATATAACCGATTGTATCATCGGTTAATGTTGATATACAACAGGTTAGAAATTTCATCACATAAATATGTGATACGATCAGATTAAAAGATATGTCTTTGCTCATCCTGTTTTTTTGCATCCTGTTTTTTCTGTTCTATATGCAGCAAGTGGTTTGCTTCAAGTAGTTTTTCCATGTATTCATATAATAAGAGTATGGAAGCTTTTTCCTTCTTGCTGAGTGTTTTGTTATAACTACCGGTAACAGTAGCTTTTAGCCATTCCCATAACATCATTTTTAATTCCGGTAAATGTGCAAAATCAAATAACTCAGCAAGTACAAGTTGCGGGTTGTTCATTTCCTCTTTGGTTAAAGTCGAGAGAGCCATCTCTTCATGACGAATTTTCTGTTGCATAGTATTTCATTAGAAATCTTTCAATACTTCTAACGCGAAGTGTTGCGGCAGATCACTTACTTACGACATGGAGTTTTTCGCTATTGACCTGTATTGTATTATTTCTGCGGGTTTTATCAGGCCAAATCAGGTATAAATACGTATTGCAGCATTTATATTTTATTTCTTTCTTCGTAAGGATTCATTACAATAAAAATAAAAATCATTTTCTATAACCTTCTATCTGAATTCGTTCATTTTCTAAACACTTATTCACAATGACAGCTCCTGAAAGATTCTATCAATTTATGGAATATAAACGTTTCCGCCCACGATGGGTAGAAATGGAATGTGGCTTATCAAATGGTTATTTGGGTAAACAACGCAAAAACAAAGGCTCTTTTGGTGGAGGCATTCTGCTCAGGATTGAAAAACGTTTTCCTGAATTAAATATCACCTGGTTGCTTTCTGGTGAAGGCGAAATGTTGAATGCAACTTACCGCGATGTGAAAACGGAAACATTCAATACAGTTGAGGAGGAGTCCGCCACATACGGATTGGTGATGCGCGAACTGGTGCCTTTATTAAAACAACAAATCAGTCAACTTGAAGCCGCATTAACGGATAAGCAGAAACTGATAGAAATACTTGAGCATCGGATTAAGGAAGACTAATAATATTTTTATGAAAAAAGTTGCCCTATTGGGCAACTCTAATTAACTTTGTCATGAAAGAAAACCAAAAAGTAAGAGAGGTAGTCTTTTATAAAGATTATTTCGAACAGTTTTTTCTTTCACAGAAACCAAAAGTGAAAGAAAAAATACTCTGGACACTGGAGTTAATTGAAGATTTGCTGATGGTTCCTGAAGCCTATTTGAAACACATTGAAAATACGGATGGGTTATATGAAGTGAGGGTGCAATGTGCATCAAACATCTTCAGAATATTTTGTTTTTTTGACGAAGACCGGGTAGTGGTAGTTATTAATGGGTTTCAAAAGAAACAACAAAAAGCGCCCAAAAATGAAATTGAGAAAGCACTTAAAATAAAAGAAGCATATGAAAACGAAAAATAAGCAGGTGCTTACTTTAGAAGCACTTAAGGAAAAACACTACGGAAAAAAAGGAACAAAAAAACGAGATGTACTGGAAGCAGGGTACAAAAATTTTAAAACAGGTGTCTTACTCCAGGAGGCGCGTTTAAGAAAAGGGATGACCCAGGAAGAACTGGCCACCCGCGTTGGAACGACCAAATCCTATATTTCTAAAATTGAGAATGATGTGAAAGAAGTACGACTGTCGACCCTTCAAAGAATTGTGGAAGAAGGTTTTGGCGGAAAGCTATTACTGTCTATTCAGTTATAAAAAAGTCCTTCCGATTCGGAAGGACTTTTTTATTTGTCATCTTTTCTTTTATTCTGTTACATATGATGAAACCGGTTCACAGGTACAGATCAGGTTTCTGTCGCCATGTGTATTATTAACCCTTGCCACACTCGGCCAGAACTTATGCTGTGTTACATAATACAGCGGGAACGCTGCCTGTTGACGGCTGTATGCATGTTTCCATTCATCACTGCAAATAACAGCCTGTGTATGCGGAGCGTTTTTCAAAGGGTTATCTGTTTTATCAGATGTGCCTTCTTCAATGGCTTTTATTTCTTCATAAATAGAAATCAGCGCATCACAGAAACGATCTAACTCTGCTTTGTCTTCACTTTCTGTAGGTTCTATCATAATGGTACCCGGAACAGGGAAGCTCATGGTAGGAGCGTGGAAACCATAATCAATCAATCGTTTGGCCACGTCTTCTGCTTCAATACCTACACTTTGTTTAAACGGACGCAGGTCAACAATAAATTCGTGCGCACAGGTGCCGTTTGTTCCGGTGTACAAAATTTTATAGTATTTTTTCAGCCGTGCCTTCATATAATTGGCATTCAGGATGGCATATTCTGTAGACCTTCTGATACCTTCTTCTCCCAACATTTTAATGTATCCGTAGCTGATAAGAAGAATACTTGCTGAACCATATTGAGCTGCACTTACAGCAAGGGCCGAATTACCCAGTACTGTGTGGCCTGGTAAATAAGGAGCCAGCTTATCGTTAACACAGATAGGTCCCATGCCAGGGCCACCACCACCATGTGGAATAGCAAAAGTTTTGTGGAGGTTGAGGTGACAAACATCGGCACCAATCATACCCGGACTTGTTAATCCAACCTGCGCATTCATATTCGCACCATCCATATATACCAGTCCGCCATTATCATGAATGATCTGGCAGATATCTTTAATGGTTTCTTCAAATACACCATGGGTAGATGGGTAAGTAACCATCAGTGCACCGAGGCTGTCTTTATATTGTTCTGCTTTTGCCTTCAGATCTGATACATCAATATTACCTGCGTCATCACATTTTACCACTACTACTTTAAATCCGGCCATAACAGCACTCGCAGGGTTAGTGCCGTGTGCACTGATAGGAATCAGTACCACATTTCTATGTGCTTCATTCCTTGCTGCGTGATATGCGCGAATGGTTAATAATCCTGCATACTCGCCCTGTGCGCCACTATTGGGTTGCAGGCTGCAGGCAGTAAAGCCGGTTATTCTACACAAATAATCATTCAGTTCATTGATAATTTGCTGGTAACCTTCTGTTTGTGATGCAGGTGCGAAGGGATGTAATCCACCAAACTCTGGCCAACTCACCGGAATCATTTCTGTTGCTGCATTCAGTTTCATGGTACAGCTTCCGAGACTGATCATACTGGTATTCAAAGAGAGATCTTTGTTTTCCAGTTGTTTGATATAACGCATCATCTGGCTCTCGCTCCGATGTGTGTTGAAAACAGGATGAGTAAGGTAGGCAGAAGTACGTGCGAGGCCCGTAGTTAGCTGGTAGCTGTTGTCGGTTAATGAAGTTTCGGCAACTGTAACTACCGGCTTTCCGGTGGCTTTTGCAAAAATGCTGAGTATAGTATTGATATCATTTACAGCAGTAGTTTCATCGATACTGATGATTACATTATTCTTATGGTAGAAGAAATTGCTTTCTGCGGCTTCTGCTGTTTTCCTAAGCATATCCACATCAACACCTGAAACAGCTATTGTATCAAAATAACTTTTGTTTACTTGTTCAATTCCCATTTTTGCAAGTCCGTTCGACAAGGCTTTTGTGAGCAGGTGAACACGTGTAGCTATTTCTTTCAGACCTGTTGGTCCATGAAATACGGCATACATAGCGGCCATATTTGCCAGTAAAGCCTGTGCGGTACAAATATTTGAAGTGGCTTTTTCTCTTTTAATATGCTGTTCTCTTGTTTGGAGCGCCATACGTAATGCACGGTTGCCCTGTGCATCAATACTTACGCCAATCAGACGGCCAGGCATTCCTCTTTTAAAATCGTCTTGTGTGGCAAAGAAAGCAGCGTGTGGTCCGCCAAAGCCCATAGGTACACCAAAACGTTGTGCACTACCCACTGCTACATCTGCGCCCAGTTCACCGGGAGGGGTGAGTAAGGTAAGTGCCAGCAAATCAGTTGCCATAATTACCAGGCCACCGGCAGTATGTACTTTCTCAATAAAACTTCTGTGGTCTTCTGCCGAACCTACGCTATTAGGGTATTGCAGTAATGCGCCGAAATAGGTTTCATCAATTGTGGCATTATTGTAATCTCCGATTACAATTTCGATTCCGATAGGCTCTGCCCTTGTAACAAGTACATCGATGGTTTGCTGGAAAGTATGCTGGTCAACAAAAAGTTTTGGTTTGCTGATTACATCTGTTTTGTTAACATGATGAAAGATCATGGCCATGGCTTCTGCAGCAGCAGTAGCTTCATCCAGTAATGATGCATTGGAAATAGG
>DPWF01000036.1:5435-8381 GCA_003526435.1 Chitinophagaceae bacterium
TATACCATCCCGGGTTTTCAAAAATATTGCGCAAGATTACACTGGGTGTAATAGTGCCATAATAACCCTGACCTATATAATTTTTGAATACTTTATTCTTAGAAGCGGTCTTTTTGAGTTCGCTGAGGTATTGGTATTCGCTGATAGCTGCAGGTACGCCCAAAGGCTTTTTGATGCGGATGCTGTCAGGAACCGTTTTGCTGATGAGTTCATCCAGTGAACCTGCACCAATAACTTCTAACATTTTACGTGTATCGGCTTCATTAGGGCCAATATGACGTGTTTGAAACTCTGCTGATTGTTGTTCAAAAAGATTCATATTCAGGAATGGCTTAAGATGATGGTGGAAAACCGGCCTTAAATAACCGGCAGTTTTAAACGCCGCAAAGGTAAGCATACACAACGGGAAAATTCATGTTTTGTTCACCCGGTTAATAAGCTGTGAATCAAATTGTTTCAATATTTTTAAAATCATAATATTGCACATGGAATCAATGCATTGTGTTAATTGTAAAAGACAATTAAACCCTGATTTTAAAGTTTGCCCCGAATGTGGTCAAAAAGTAAACATTCATCGGTTTACGGTATCTCATATATTGCATGAACTATTGCATGCATTTACACATGCCGATAAAGGTGCTTTACACCTGCTGAAAGAGCTGGCCATCAGACCCGGCACGGTTTTACAGGAATATATTCTGGAAGGGAAAAGAAAAAAATACTTCAATCCCTTCACTTTATTGCTCATCATACTGGGTTTCTCCGTATTCATGAACTCTATTTTCCATCCTTTTCAGAAGAACCAATACATAACAGAGGAACAAATGGCAAAGGCAAAGACTGCAGAAGCAAAAGCCATCTACCAGCGAATCACAGAAGGCCAGGCAAAGGTGAATGCCTTCATGGAGAAAAAAACCAATATCATGACCTTTATAACTGCCCCGATCATGGCATTTGCTTTCTGGCTGGTATTTAAGGGTAAAAGATTGAATTATTCGGAACATCTGGTATCATACCTGATGTTAACCTCTGTACTTTCATTGATAAGTACGCTTACATTTGTACCATTGATGACTACAATCCACAAGGATTGGATTCCTGTTTTGTTAGCGGTGAATTTATTGATACAAATAGTGTACACGGCTTATGCCTACACAAAACTTTTAGGACTGAAAGGATTCGGCGAAATCATAATGGTAGCGGCGGCAAATATCTTAGGTATGTTTTTTACCATGCTCATGGTAGCGATTGCTACTATCGTTTACTTTCTGGTAACCTTGTAAGCGTCTGAACCATAACATTATCTTTGTATAAATTCTCTGCATGCAGCAATGGGAAAAATTAAGTGCGGATCACCAAAAACAATACAAACAATTTCTGCAGCGCGCAGATAAGAATAAGGTATTGAAACAATTGCCTGATCTGCATGAAAAAGCGTTTGCAGAAGTAGATTGTCTAACCTGTGCCAATTGCTGTAAAAACTATTCGCCACGATTTAAAACGCCTGATATTAAGAGAATCAGTAAACTATTAAAATTAAAGGAGAGTAGTTTTATTGATACTTACCTGGTACTTGACACAGATGGCGATTATGTTACCAAAACCAAACCCTGTCCATTTCTCGGTGCTGATAATTATTGTAGCATTTATGAAGATCGTCCATCCGATTGTAAACGTTTTCCATATACCGATGAAGATGTATTGATTAAAAGACCTGCTATTACACTAAAAAATTCAACGTTTTGTCCGGCAGTGCATCATGTGCTGGAGCATTTACTGAAGTCATAAACAGTTCCGGATTTTTTTGTATATTCTCGCCATTCCCTGAGCGCATTATTTATTTTAAAGATTGGACTATGGCACATTTACCGGTTTTAATTAAAGACCTGGCACTTATTCTTGGAGCGGCAGCGGTAATTACATTGCTTTTTAAAAAGTTTAAACAACCTGTTGTGCTGGGATATATTATAGCAGGTTTGATTGTAGGCCCCAATTTCAAACTCTTTCCCACCATTGGCGATGTCGAAGGCATAAAAATATGGGCTGAAATCGGTGTGGTGTTTCTTTTGTTTGCATTAGGACTTGAATTCAGTTTTAAAAAACTGGTAAAAGTAGGGGGCTCAGCCGCCATTACCGGCATTACTGAATTGTTATGTATGATGTTGTTGGGTTATGGTATGGGGCAATTACTGGGGTGGTCAACAATGGATAGTATGTTTTTAGGCGGCATTATAGCTATTTCCTCAACTACCATCATTTTTCGTGCTTTTGACGAACTCGGATTGAAAACAAAACAGTTCACCGGCCTTGTATTGGGTGTGCTTGTTATTGAAGACCTGGTCGCTATTTTATTGATGGTATTATTGTCAACGGTAGCAGTCAGTAAACAGTTTGAAGGAACACAAATGTTTTTATCGATTGGCAAGCTGCTTTTCTTTCTTTGTCTTTGGTTCCTGATGGGTATTTTTTTGTTGCCTACTTTTTTCAAAAGAGTACAGAAATGGTTGAGTAGTGAAACATTATTGGTGATTTCATTAGCGCTTTGCCTTGGCATGGTCGTGTTGGCAGACCAGGTAGGTTTTTCAGCAGCCCTCGGTGCATTTATTATGGGTTCTATTCTGGCGGAAACAACACAGGCTCATAAGATTGAACACCTGGTTACTTCTGTAAAAGATTTATTCGGTGCTATTTTCTTTGTGTCTGTCGGGATGTTGATCGACCCGGATATTCTGGTAGAATATGCATTACCGGTATTTCTGCTAACGATGGCTGTTATGCTGGGTAACACCATTTTTGTAACAATCGGTGCATTGCTTGCTGCCCGCCCTTTAAAACAGGCAGTACAGGCTGGAACCAGCATGTCGCAAATTGGTGAGTTTTCATTTATCATTGCTACGCTTGGGGTATCATTAAATGTAACCAGTTCTTATCTCTACCCAATAGCAG
>DPWF01000036.1:8393-8743 GCA_003526435.1 Chitinophagaceae bacterium
TTATATGATTAAACTGGCAGAACCACTGCATCAGTTTTTATTACGTGTGTTACCATCCAGGTGGATTACTGCTTTAGAAAAATACAGCAGCAGTTCGCAGATCATCGAAAGTGAAAGCAACTGGAAAAGATTATTGCGTTTTTATATTCAGATCATCATTCTGAATGGTGTGATGATGATAGCCCTCACTTTTCTCATTGCTTATTTTCTTCAGCCTTTTCTGCTAAAATATATACAGGAACCTACCACGGCAAAAATCATCAGCGCTTTAATTGGATTGATTGCCATGGCACCCTTTATCTGGGCACTCACCGTAAAAAAAATGAACAAAAGTGCATACGCAGCTTTAT
>DPWF01000036.1:8773-11406 GCA_003526435.1 Chitinophagaceae bacterium
GTCCGTTGGTAATGCTCGAAATTGCCCGAAACGCTATTGCAGTAGTGTTGGTAGGTTTTCTTTTACGTCAGCTTTTCGACTTCTGGATAACGGTTGGTGGTACACTTGCTGTAATGCTGATTATTGGTATTTTATTTCGGCAGCGATTGCAAAGTTTTTACCAGCGGCTGGAAGATCGTTTTTTGCAGAATCTGCATGAAAAAGAATTACTGGAACAAAACAAAACACAGAGCCATTTATCACCCTGGGATGCGCACCTGACGCAATACCGGATTAGCCCTCATGCTGCTTATATAGGTAAAACATTGGAAGAATTGCAATGGAGAGAATCTTACGGCATCAATGTGGCCTTTATTGAAAGGGGGAACAAAGTGATGTTTGCACCTGCAAGAACAGAAAAGATTTTTCCTTTTGATACGATTGGTGTGATAGGAACAGATCAGCAGATGCTTGAATTTGGCAAAATCATGCTGCCTTATTCAGAAGAAGCTGATACAGAAAAAGAACTGGTAGAGCTCGAAAAAATTGTAGTGGATGAACATACCCGTTTAAAAGGATTGACCATTAGGGAGTCTGGTATCAGGGAAAAAACAAACGGGCTCGTTGTGGGTATTGAGCGTAAAGGAGAACGTATGCTAAACCCATCATCTTTTACGCAACTGGAATGGGATGATATTGTATGGATTGTAGGGAACAGGAAGAAAATTCAAAAACTTTATCATCCCTGACTTCTTTGCGAAACCCCCGTGTAACTCTGTGCCGAACTCTGTGGAACTCCGTGGTTAACCACAGAGGTAAAGGAGTAGGGCACAGAGTTACACAGAGGTAGGTTTCGCAATGGTTATTTGGTTACATGCAGAATGTATTTTTCTTCGAAATATTCTTCAGGGAAAATCTTATCAACCGGCATCATCCTTGGCCGTAGCCCGCTTTCAAAAATTTCCTGGGCAAGGTCGCCGCCCTTTAAACAGATAAGGCCATTGGCAATTTCCTGCTGGTGTCCTTTCTTCAATAAAGGTCCGGCCCATTGCCAAAGGTCTTTCAGAGGAGCAACAGCACGGGATACAGCAAAATCGAATTTCCTGTTTTTGATTTCTTCGGCCCTGCTGTGTTGTGTAGTAATGTTTTTAATACCTGCACCTTCAGCCACCGCATCTACTACTTTTAATTTTTTAGCAATACTGTCGACGAGGTGAAATTTCACTTCCGGAAAAAAAATGGCCAGCGGTACACCGGGAAAACCACCGCCACAGCCAATATCAATCACCTGGGTACCGGGTTCAAAATTTGCAATGGCAGCTATGCTCAGTGAATGCAATACATGGTGCAGATAAATGCTATCAATATCTTTCCTGGATATCACATTGATCTTGGCGTTCCATTCTTTGTACAATTCTTCCAGTGCCTCAAACTGCTGAATCTGATGCGGTGTAAAATCGCTGAAATATTTCAGGACTAATCCCAGTTTTTGCGGGGTGCTTTCCATATAGCGGGAACGGTAAAGATGAAATAAAAGAACATCCAGATATCAAAGAAAAGAAACCAGGGCCAGAGATCCTTTTCATTCAGTTTCTTCATTGACTTATAAAAAACTACAGCCTGTATTAAAAAACGAATACCAAATACAGCCAATGCCATCCACCAGTTGTAAAAAATGATACTTACAGCCAGCAACGGATAGATCCAGAATAAAGAGAATGAATACAAACCCAGTAAAAACTTATGAGACCCTTTATAATAATTACTGGTAGTATAGTGTCGGTATTTCTGCGTCATCCAGTCGCTCCATCTTGTTTTAGGTTCACTCAGGGTATGCGCTTCTGGGTCAATACAAATAGTGGTATTGTCGGGACGTGCTACCTGGTTAATAAACAAATCATCATCGCCACTGGGTATCTGATTAATCGATGAAAATCCTTTATTACGAAGGAAAACATCTTTTTTATAACTCAGGTTCCTGCCAACACCCATATACGGAACACCGGCAAGTACATATGATAAATATTGAATGGCCGTATGAAAGGTTTCAAAACGAATCAGTTTATTAAGTAGGCCAGGCTTTTTATGATAGGCACCATAACCCAGTACAATTTCTGTTCCGTCGGTATAACATTCCTGCATTCGTTGAATCCAGTGTTCTGATGCAGGTACACAGTCTGCATCGGTGAGTAGCAGAATTTCATGCCGGGCGCTTTTAATACCCATCGACAAAGGGAATTTCTTTCCACTGATCATTTTGGCTTCCTGTGTGAGTTCGATGTAGTTAATGTTTTTAAACATCTTCTTAAACTCGTCTACCAGGTATTTGGTGTCATCAGTAGAGTTATCATTCACCAATACTACTTCATGGGTGGTTTTATACTGCTGCACCAATACACCGGGCAAGGTTTTTACCAGGTTGTGGGCCTCATCTCTCGCACAGATTACTACCGAAACAGCATGTTCAATAGAAGTTTCTTTTTGTGGAGAGTGAAAAAAAGCAAGGCGCTGAAAAAAATACAGGTAATAAAACAACTGAATGGCAATAACAGCACAAAAGGCATAAAAGCAAATATCCCAGAGCAGAGTTGGTATGGTCATTTGGCAAAAATAAGGTTTGAAAGAGCTATGTGTGAATGGAGTGTGGAGATGTG
>DPWF01000195.1 GCA_003526435.1 Chitinophagaceae bacterium
TATTTATAAGGGCGAGGTAACACCACAGGATTCAACCCCACAACTCCTGGCTGCGAAACTGGGTACCGCTATGTATAAACCCTTTAATATTAATTCAATCGGAGGACGACTGGAGCTAACACCCGCTTCTGCAATGGTTGATACAGGTTTATACACGTTCGATATTGAAGTGAGTAATATAAGAGGTTCGAAAACGATCAACAGTGTAGCAAAAGTACAGTTAACACCCGCAGTTCCTTCGCAACTGGTAAGACAGTTTGCCAATAGCTCTGCCGTTGGTCAGGAAACAGTTTTTACAACACAAACTAATTTTACTACTACACTCGAAAGAAGAACAGGTCCTAACCAGATCATCATTCGCTTTCTTGATCAGAATGGTGTGGCATTCAATCCAAAACAAGGTCAGGTCTTACCCAGAGAGGGAACGGCAACAGCGCCACGTTATGTGTTCAAACAATTTGCACCTTATTATCCTGAAGTAATAAACGATACAGCATTCATTTATCAGTATCCTGAAAAAACGCCAACATTTCCATTGTACTTATTGAACAATGCATATTTAAGTTCATACAGGATACCGGCAGCGTTTAATACACTGAACCAGAACATCAATCCGGAATTCGCATTCCGTTTGTATCCAACAGATGGTGTTACTTCTGTTTCAGGTACCTGGGTAATTACCAATCGTATTGGTTTTGCTGCTAAAAAATAACGATGATGGGATCACGAAGGATAGAGTTTGATATGAAGTGTGAATGATTAGAATACTTGAGTTGATGAAAAAATTCAATTTTCATTATTAAACCACAAAAATATTGACTTATGAAAACGAAGTATTTTAAAACACTGCTCTTTGTTTGCATTATTTTTATCGGGTGTAACAAAAATGAATCTGTAATTGATGAATCAAATCAGCTTTATGAAAAAAAACTTACAGAGAAATTTAAACTTACTCGACTTGACAAAAATGACACTTCTGTAAACACAAAACTTAAGTTTGCTTCATTTAAAGAAGCATATGCATATATCACTAATAATCTCCCGAAGGAAAAAAAGGTTATTAAGAAAATTGGTATTCTGAAGACAAATACTGAAGTAAATAATATAAAGTCAAATTCTGTTTTAACAGTCAAGAAATCTAATAACGGAAGTCATTTTCAACAATATTCTATAGGTCCACTGTACGAGTATTTGTTTTGGCCTGAAGCACCTATTCTTGTTACACTTTCTTGTTCTCCTAATCTTAATTATTCATATTCAGATGATGGCATGAATAATTATGATTCTAAAATTTACTTCTACTATCAAACATCGAGTTATGGCTTATATGATATAAATTATTCAGGAAGTTCAGTTCAGGAAACAGGGGAGTCTATAACTGGGGGTAGTTTTACTTCTTACCTTACACAAACATATACTGTTGAGATAGGAGGCAATTATTATAATCTTCAACGAAATATTGAGGTTCAAGGATCAATAAGTTTTAATGTGCAACTGCCACAGTATGAAGTGCCATCAAGTATTGACACATATTTAAGCATTAGTGCCACTGTTTTATAAGCACAGATTAAAAATAGTTTCTTTAGCAGGCGTTGATTTTAGCAAGAAAGAAAAAGTCACCGTAAGGTGGCTTTTTCAATTTTAAATACTGTTGAAATATGAAAAAATATCCATCGCTTTTTTTATTGTTACTGTGTGGCTTTTCAGCAATACATGCACAAAAAAATACACAATTGTATAGTCCCGATCGCAAATTAAAAGTATCTGTATTTCTGGATGCAAAGGGCGAACTGTTTTACGACGTATATCATAAAGATTCACTGGTAATAAAGGATTCTCGGTTGGGTGTTAACAGAACCGATGCAGATTTTACAACCGGATTAAAACTGGTATCTGTGTCTCCAGTCACAGCTATCGCTGAAAGATACACCCTTCAGCATGGAAAGAAAAAACAGGTAAACTATCGAGCACAGCAGCAAAAATTCTCTTATTCAACAGCAGCGGCAAAATCAATGGAAGTTGTTTTCAGGGTATCTAACGATGGTCTTGCCTTTCGTTATGTTTTTGATGCTGAAAAAGACAGGGATAAACAGTATCGTATCACCAAAGAACTAACGGCTTTTCATTTCAAGCCAAACACAATTGCTTTTCTGCAACCGAATATGAACTCAAAATCGGGATGGAACAAAACACAACCCTCTTATGAAGAACAGTACCAGCAAGGAATACCTGTTGGTACTGCTGCACCTGAAAAAGCCGGATGGGTATTACCTGCATTGTTCAGGTCTGGTTCATATTGGATCAGTATAACCGAGGCAGCAGTAGACACCAATTATTGTGGTTCAAGACTGGATCAGTATTCACCCGATGGTAATTATACCATTGCCTTTCCACAGGAAACTGAAGGTATTGGATCCGAAGCCGTATATCCTCAGTCCTCATTGCCCTGGTACACACCATGGCGTGTTATCACATTGTCTGATGAATTAAGTGTACTGGCAGAGTCAACACTGGGTACCGATCTGGCCATACCAGCAAAGTATGATGTATCTGGCTGGCTCAAACCCGGTAAAGCTTCCTGGAGCTGGATCATGTATAAAGATCCTTCAATTAATTATGACATGCAAAAACGCTATATCGATTTTGCAGCATCTATGCAATGGCAGTATTGTTTAATTGATGCAAGCTGGGACCGAC
>DPWF01000244.1 GCA_003526435.1 Chitinophagaceae bacterium
GATATAATCTGCAAACTGTACTTCTACCATGGGTTTCATGCCGAGTGCCGACAAACCAGCAGTTGATCCAACTATATATGCTTCCTGTATGGCAGTATTGAATACCCTGTGGTCTCCGAATTTATCGGCTAGTGTGGCAGCTTCACGAAACACGCCTCCAAGACGTGCACCTACATCCTGCCCGTATAATAATGCTTCCGGATGATCTTCCATCAGTTCCTCAATAGCATGAAGAGCCGCATCGACCATCAATATTTTTTCTGCATTTTTGGGTGTGCGTTGTCCTTTTTCCTCTTTTACAGGTGTAGGAGCAAATACATGTTCTTCCACCGTCTTTGGATCGGGTTCGGGTGATGCCTGTGCCCGCTGAAAATCGGCCAGTACTTTTTCTTCTGCTTCTTTTTCAATGGTACTGATCACATGTTCGGCCACTCCAACATCTGCCAGTAATAATCGCAATTTGGGCAAAGGATCATATGAGCCATGTTTCAACAGGTCTTCCCTGCTTCTGTAAAATTCTTTTCTCACCCCGCTGGTATGATGCCCCAGCAATGGCACTTTTGCATGTACCCATGCAGGCTTTCTTTCCGTTCTGGTATATTCAATGGCTTCAGCCATTGTTTCATAGCTCCTGATAAAATCGCTACCATCACATTGCCATCTTTTCAACCCTTTAAATCCTGCAGCAAAATCGTAAGCATTCATGGCTCGTACTTCTTCTGCTGATGCGCTAATGCTCCACTGGTTATCCTGCACCAGGTAAATAATGGGCAATTGTTTCAGCACAGCAAACTGCATCGCTTCACTTACCTCTCCTTCCGTTACACTTCCATCGCCCAACGAACATATTACAATGGGTAATTGACCATTTGTGGTTGGGAGTTTTTCGCTCTGAATTTTTTCAAGGTATTGTATCCCCTGGGCCAATCCTGTGGTAGGTATGGTTTGCATACCTGTGGCACTGCTCTGGTGTATGATAAAAGGGCGATTTACATCTCTGCTGCTTGGATGACAATAGTATGATCTGCCTCCCGAGAAAGGATCCTCCTTTTTAGCCAGGAGTTGCAGCATGAGTTCATAGGGCTGAAAACCGATAGATAACATAATACTATCGTCGCGGTAATAAGGGCTTACCCAATCGCAGGGTAATAATTGCATACCAGTTGCCAGTTGAATGGCTTCATGACCGCGTGATGTGGAATGAACGTATTTACAGATCTGTCGGTTGGCATCATAGGTATCACACATGGCTTTGGCAGTGGCCATATACTTATACGCCTGTAATAATATTTCCGGGGTAAGCATCTATCGTATTAACGACTTCTGGTTGATTTTATTTGATCTCGAGTTCAAACATTTTTTCCTCTTTCAGGTACCCTTCAAGGATATCGCCAACTACACATTCACCTACACCTGCTGGTGTACCTGTAAAAATGAGATCACCGATATTCAGTGAAAAGTATTGTGAAATATGTGCAATGATATGGTCACAGGAAAATATCATATCAGTAGTATTACCATCCTGTACCAGTTCCTTATTTTTTTGCATCGAAAACTGTATTGGCGACCGCATGGTTTCGGGCTGCAACGGCACCCACTTACCAATGACAGCCGACTGGTCCCATGCTTTTGCTTTTTCCCAGGGTAATCCTTTTTTCTTGAGTTCGGCCTGTATATCTCTTGCCGTAAAATCAATACCTACCGTAATGGCGTCATAATAACGATGTGCCTGATGCTCCTGTACATATTTTCCATTCTTGGAAATACGTAACACCAGTTCAGCTTCGTAATGCAGTTCATTGGTAAATTCAGGATAATAAAAAGGTGTATTGGGCTGAAGCAGGGCCGACTTGGGTTTCATAAAAATAACCGGTTCTTCGGGTACTGCATTTCCTAACTCTTTTGCATGGTCGACATAATTCCTGCCTACACAAAAAATTTTCATACACTTTAATTTAATATTAACCAGACATCGTTTCGATCACCCGGCCTGAAAAGGGTTGGTCTTTTTCAAAGGATTGAAATGGATAATATTGAATGCTGAAAACGTTTAACCAGCGTTTATATTATAAAAAACTCAGGTTATTTACCGTATTCATGGTTTTTTCGAGCCCAATGGTTGCAAAAGCTTCTATTGTTTCTACCGATTTGTTAATCTTCTCTTGTACCACAGGTTGTTCTTCCGGGAACCATTTGCCTAATACAAAATCAACCTGTCTGCCTTTGGGGTATTGATTGCCAATACCAAACCGCAATTTAGGGTATTGATCGGTACCCAGTGTAAGCTGTATATCTTTCAACCCATTATGCCCCGCATCAGAACCAGACCCTCTCAACCTCAATTTGCTCAATGGCAAAGCTAAATCATCTACAATCGTCAATGTATTTCCGATCTCAACTTTTTCCTTATCCATCCAGTATTTAAATGCTTTTCCGCTCAGGTTCATGTATGTAGTAGGCTTAATGCAGATAAAAATTTTCCCTTTCCATTTTACTTCGGCTACCTCTGCAAGCCTGTCGAGTTTAAAAAAAGCATTGTGCTTCAATACAAACGCTGTTACCACATCAAAACCAATATTATGACGGGTATGCTTGTATTCATCGCCAATATTACCCAACCCGATTATAAGGAACTTGTTCATAGATAGGACAAAAATAATCAAGAGTTTTATGCAAGAAGGAAATAAAAAATCGGCTGATCAATGAATATCGTTTTATTTTCGGCTTCCAATCTTGATCCACCTAATGCAAATTCCTGCCTTTTTTGATAAAATTGTCAATATAGGAGTTCATCCTGGCCTAGATTCTATTGACCGGAAAAAGTCAAGGGTACTCAATTTTTTGGTGATACTTGGTCAGTTTCACAGCCTTGTTTTTATCATCATTAATTTTTTTGAAGGCCATTACTGGAATGTAGCTTTATTAACACTAAATGTTATTGGCGGGCTCGCTTTTCTGATCATCAACTATTACAGTTTTGTACAAACTGCCCGTATTATCCTGAGTATACTTTCCACTGCCAGTCTTTGTCTCAGTTCCATTAAATTCCAGAATGGAAATGAGTATTATCTTATCACTAATCTGGTGGCTGTGAGTCTGATTTTAAAAAGAACTTCCAGTATTGTCTGGCTTTCTCTTTTAATCGTGGCTTGTTTTATTTTTATCCGTTTTACAGATACCACAGCCTGGATGCTCGAACAATTACCACATTCAAGGGTACTCATTAACATGACAAGTGCCATGATTCTGGCTTTTTTAGGGTTAATCTATTACCGCAATGAGCAGACTTTTTATGAAAAGCAGTTGCGGGATAGCCAGTTAACGCTGGAGAAAAAAAACAGTGAGCTGGAGGAATCGAATATTACAAAAGAAAAACTTTTTTCAATCATTGCACACGATCTCAGGTCTCCCATTGCTCAACTAAAAAACACATTGGATCTGCTGAACAGGCAATTACTTAGCCCGGAAGAATTCAATAAACTGGTTGAACATATTTCGCTCAATGTAAAACAATTACAGGGTGGTTTAGACAACCTGTTGCAATGGAGCAATAGTCAGTTAGATGGTATTGAAGTAAAACAACAGAAGGTAGATTTTTCTGCGTTGATCGGCCAGGTTTCTTCCCTGATGCAGGCTGAGTTGGAAAACAAATCCATTCAACTCAATATTCAATCAGACAAAGGAGCTATTTGGGCAGACCCCAATCATCTGCAACTGGTATTACGCAATCTTTTATCGAATGCTGTTAAGTACAGTTATAAAAACAGTGTTATTGAAATTCATCATTACACACTGAACCATGAAGCCATCATTTCAGTTACCGATTACGGTGATGGCATGGATCAAAACACTCGCGATACCCTGTTTTCCGCTGCAAATATTATTTCCAGGAGAGGTACTTTGAATGAAAAAGGAACCGGACTTGGACTGAAACTCTGCAAAGAATTTGTAGAGAAGAATAATGGTCGTATCTGGGTTGAGGCTAAAGAACCCAAGGGAACTGTTTTCTTTGTATCGTTTCCTGCTACCATCTAAAAAAATAACCCCGGTAAATATTATTACCAGGGTTACTGAATTTGTTTTGAAAGAAATTATTTCTTCTTCTCGTCTTTTGCTGCAGTAGCTTCTTCCTGCTTCAACTGACGGGTCATTACTACCGATGCGATAGGAATACGAGGAGAGTTCAGAATTTCCATATTATCTGCTTTCACATCTTCTACGCGGATGTTACCATTCAGCTCCAGATTGGTAATATCTACTGTGATATTCTCTTTCAGATCTTTTGGAAGCGTCTTTACTTTCAGCGCTTTCATTTTTGTTACCAGTTTACCACCTTCTTTAACACCAACAGATGTACCGGTAAATTTAATCGGTAAAGTGGCAATCACTTTTTTGTTGTCTACCAGTTCCAGTAAATCAACGTGGATGAGTGAATCATCTACTTTGTCAAACTGAAGATCTTTCAGGATGCATTTGTACGTTTTGCCATCCACTTTTACCTCGGCCAACTGGAATTCACTTGTGTAAACCAAAGACTTGAAAGCCTTTGCAGGAGCAAAGAAATTGATCTCCTGTGCACCCCCGTAAATTACACCTGGCACGTTTTCCTGAGAGCGAATCTGGCGGGCGGCTTTTTTGCCATGCTCGGTCCTCAGTTGTCCTTCGATTGTAATCGTTTTCATGTTTAAAATTTTGGACGGCAAAAGTAGTGGAAAATCTTTGATTTTCAGCTATAAGCTATAAGCTGCAAGCTGCAGGCAGGATAAAAAAAATAAAAAACGCATAAGTAACTGGTTGTAAGCAATTTACTTATGCGTTTTTTAATCATCCTATAACCTGTAACTTGCAGCCTGAAGCTTGCAGCTCTTACCCTCTTCCCTTTAACTGCGAGTGAATAAAGAGGCTGGTAATACTTTTATTTTCATAGGCATTACGAATGGCAATAGCAAAGAGGTCGGCTACTGATATCACTTTTATTTTGGGTGATTCTGCTTTCAGAGGAATGGTGTCGCATACCACCAGTTCTTCCAGTACACTATTTTCTATGTTCTCGTATGCTTTTCCGCTTAATACCGGGTGTGTAATGAGTGCACGAACACTTCTGGCCCCCTTTTCTTTCAACAAACCGGCTGCTTTGGCTAGGGTACCGCCTGTGTCGCATATATCATCCACCAATACAATATCCCTGTCTGCAACGTCGCCTATTACCACCATGCTGGCAATTTCATTGGCACGTTTGCGGTGTTTATCACAAATCACCATTTCGGCATTAAAGTAGCTGGCAATTTCTCTTACACGATTGGTACTTCCCACATCCGGTGCTGCAAAAGTGAGGTTCTGCAATTTCAGTTGTTCAATATATGGAATAAAGATGGCAGAGCTATCGAGGTGATCGACCGGCACATCAAAAAACGCCTGAATTTGAGGGGCGTGGAGATCCATGGTTATCACCCTGTCCGCTCCGGCTGCTTCCAACAGAGTTGCTATAAGTTTGGAGCCGATTGCGACCCTTGGTTTATC
>DPWF01000268.1 GCA_003526435.1 Chitinophagaceae bacterium
AAACAAATGTAATTTTTTTTGACGGGTGCAGAAAGGTTTTGATGAATCAGGGCATTATCAACCTGAGAAATATCTTTAACCTCACCATCCCTGAACAGTATATTGATGCGTTCATCAACCGTTTGGTACAGGGTATTGGTGGCTTCACCTGTAAAACATACATAGTGAATATCTGCAAGCGGAATGCCAAATTGTTCGGAAGCCTGTTTTTCTTTCGATTGTACAAAATCATGGTCAAAAACATCGGCCTGTATTCTCGATTTGTAAAGCTGTCGGTTTAAGAAACGGCTACACAGTAAAGACAATATTCTGTCTGGGTGTTTGGCCCATCTTTTCAAAGCATGCATGATGTCGTGATCATCGAGTGAACAGAACAGGTCAAGTGTTTCATCGTTCATCTCTCCATTGAATGAGCCGAGGAAAAAATCGAGTGCCGATTGGGTCTGTAATGCTTCGTCATTTTTTTGATAAATGCTGCGTACCCTTTCCAGTATTTTCACCAGCATTTTTTCAGCCCCTAAAACGGTTTTATGCAGGTATACCTGCCAGTACATCTGTCTTCTGGCCACCAGAAATTTTTCAACACTGTAAATTCCTTTTTCTTCAATCATCAACTGACCATCATGTACCGTGAGCATTTTCAGGATACGGTCGTAACCAATCACACCTTCACTTACACCACAGAAAAAACTGTCGCGGCTGAGGTAATCCATCCGGTCCACATCCAACTGGCCACTGATTAACTGGTGCAAAAATGGTTTATGGTATTGATCGGTGAAAATGGCAATGGCAAGAGCGAGTTGTCCGTTCAGATCGCGGTTCATTTTCTGCATGATCTGTAAAGACAACTGTTCATGGTGTACACCTTGTACCACCACATGTTCGAGCGCATGAGAAAAGGGACCATGACCTACATCGTGTAGTAATATGGCTGCTTTAACCGCAATTTCTTCTTCGGTTGAAATATCAATGCCTTTACTTCTCAGTTCATTTACCGCATTACCCATTAAATGATAAGCACCGAGTGAATGGTGTAAACGTGTATGAACGGCGCCGGGATATACCAGTTGCGCCATGGCCATTTGCTTGATACGACGCAGCCGCTGGTAATAAGGGTGTGAAATGATATCAAATATCAATGGATGGTTAATGGTAATAAAACCATAAACAGGGTCATTGATGATTTTTCTTTTTTGCTCAGGCATACCTGTTGTTGATTTGTTAAATCGCCCACCGGGGCAGTTGGCAAAAATACAAAGAGATGATTGATATGCAGGAATGAAATAGATTTACGGCATAAAGCTGTCCTCAAACAGCCAGTGCCTATTGGAAATTGTTACGCTTAACCATTTTTTGATTATTTTGAACTGATCCCGGCCCAGCCGGTGATTGTAACAATTAAGCACTGCTTATGCCACTAGCCAGCATTTTATGGGTTGATGATGAGATTGAAAGCCTTCAGTCGCAAAAAATATTTCTTGAACAGAAAGGATATGATGTAATAACACTTACCAATGGTTTTGATGCCATTGAGTATGTGAAAAACAACCCTGTTGATGTGGTGCTGATGGATGAAACCATGCCTGGTATTACGGGTCTTGAAACACTGGTTCGTATTAAAGAAGTGAATGCCAGCATACCTGTTGTACTCATCACCAAAAATGAAACAGAAAACCTCATGAATGAGGCGATAGGGCGACAGATCAGTGATTACCTCATTAAACCGGTAAATCCAAACCAGGTATTGCTGAGTTTAAAAAAGATCATCGATAACAAAAGACTGGTAGCAGAAACAACGACCAGTGCCTATCAGCAGCAGTTCAGGGAACTGTTCATGGCATTAAATGACAATCCTGATTTCAACCAGTGGATGGACATCTACAAAAAATTAGTGTACTGGGAACTGGAGATGGAAAAAAGTGATAGCCCTGAAATGCGGGAAGTATTCCAGACACAAAAACAGGAGGCCAATACCGAGTTCTTTAAATTCATCAGCAAACATTATGCTTCATGGATATCGCCAAAGTCAAGTGCTTCACCCATCATGAGTCACCAGTTGTTTCAGTTTAAAGTGTTGCCACATGTAGAGAAAGGAATACCTACTTTTTTTGTACTCATCGATAATCTCCGTTTCGATCAGTGGAAAGCCATACAACCCATATTTGCTGAGAGTTTCAGGATACTGGAAGAAGAAACGTTTTACTCTATTCTACCCACTGCCACCCAATATTGCAGGAATGCCATTTTTGCGGGTATGATGCCAATGGAAATTGAAAAACAATTTCCGCAGTTATGGAAAAATGACGATGACGAAGGAGGAAAAAATAATGAAGAAGAAACTTTTTTCCGTGCACAATTAAAGCGCTTGAAAAAAGATGACCTGAAAGTGAGTTATCATAAAATATTGAATCACCAGGACGGGCAGCAACTGGTAAACAATATGCATAACCTGATGCAGAACGATTTGAATGTGATTGTGTACAATTTCGTAGACATGTTGAGTCATGCACGTACCGAAATGGAAGTGCTGAAAGAACTGGCAAGTGATGAAGCCAGTTACAGAAGTCTTACCAAAAGCTGGTTCGAACACAGTCCATTACATCAGGCATTAAAGAAAGTAGCAGACAAACCCATAAAAGTAGTGTTGGCCACCGATCATGGTAGTGTAAGGGTAAAAACACCGCATAAAGTAATAGGTGATAAGCAAACCACCACCAATCTTCGTTATAAACATGGTCGCAATCTTAATTTCGAGGCAAGGGATGTGCTGGCATTCCGTGATCCCAAAGAAGCGGGCTTGCCGGTACCCAATGTAAACTCATCTTACATTTTTGCCAAAGAGGATGGGTTTCTTTGTTATCCCAATAACTACAACCATTACGTCAATTATTACCGCAATAGCTTTCAGCATGGAGGCATCAGCCTGGAAGAAATGGTGGTGCCGATTATTAAGATGGTGAGTAAGTAGAGAAGAGCTTCCAGCTTCTAGCTGCCAGCTTTTAGTGATGATAATTGAGTTTTCTGACTGGTAGCTAGTAGCTGGAAGCTCAAGGCTTACGCCTGGTGTGAATAACTAATTCCAGCTTCCAAAGGCCGAAACCTGCCCGAATGGTACATTTGTTGGGTTATTGGATCACGAAAAGAGCGCAATCAGTATGAAATACACACAGACTACTTTAGACAAGCTGGAAGATATTCTTGGAGAATCGGCATATGTGGTGCGTTATGAGCGGGGTACTTTCCAAAGTGGATGGTGCCTGCTGGAAGCAAAACGTATTGTGGTGCTGAATAAATTTCTGAATATTGAAGGACGTATCAATACACTGATGGAAATTATTCCTCAACTATCCATCGACTACGATAAACTTACACTGGAGTCGCAGAAACTCTATGAAGAAGTGGTCAAAAAATCTACTACCGAAGCCTGATTTTTGCGGGAAATACGGTAGGCTTGTCTGACCTTATTTCAATAGATTTGACCTGTGTTCATTCCAAAACTTAACATAGAATTTTTAGGAACAGGTACGAGCAGTGGTGTACCCATGATTGCATGTGATTGTGATGTGTGTACATCTGCCGATAAAAAAGATAAACGCTTAAGAAGCAGTATCCTCGTACAATCGCAGCAAACATCTCTTGTTGTAGATACCACACCCGATTTCCGTTACCAGATGTTGCGTATCAATAACCGGAGATTGGATGCGGTTTTGTACACACACCCTCATAAAGATCATCTGGCCGGATTAGATGATATACGGGCATATAATTATTTTACAAAAAAGCCCATGGATATTTATGCCAATACACTTACGGAAGGGGCATTGCGGCGCGATTATTATTATGCATTTTCCGATACCAAATATCCGGGCGTTCCAGAATTAAATCTCATTACCATAGATGATACTCCCTTTCTTATTGGAGATATACCGGTAATGCCAGTAGAAGTTTTACATCACAAAATGCCTGTACTCGGATTTAGGTTTGGTGATTTTACCTATATCACCGATGCCAATAAAATTGAAGACAGCGAAAAAGAGAAAATCAAAGGATCAAAAATACTGGTCTTGAATGCCTTGCGCAAACAGGCGCACCTGTCGCATTTTACTTTACAGGAAGCTATTGATCTGGCAACAGAATTGGAAGTGCCGGAAGTTTATTTCACACATATCAGTCACCAGTTAGGAAAACACGGGCATATTAATGCAGAACTGCCCTCTCATATGCAATTGGCTTATGATGGGTTGAAGCTGGAACTGTAAACATCATATCATCACCCACAGAAGAAAGGCATACAATCAACCATTGTATGAAAAACAAATTGCGTCCTTACTTCAGCTTTACCAAAAAAGAACGAACCGGAATCGTATTACTCGTTTCTCTTTGTTTGTTACTCATTTTCCTGCCACATTTCTTTCCGTCAAAAGAACTGAGGGTGAAGGATATCACATTGTCTACAGGTTTGCAATGGTTGAGTGAAGAACAAAACAAAAGATCCGTAAAACCCGGATTTGAGTCAACTGAAAAGCCTGTTGAATTATTTATGTTCAATCCCAATACCATTGATGTTACAGGATGGATGCGTTTGGGGCTGAACGAAAAACTGGCGAACCGTATCATCAATTACCGGAACAAAGGGGGCAGATTTTATCAGGCAACAGATTTGAAAAAGATATGGGGTTTATCAGCAGAAAAAGCATCGCAGCTTATTCCTTTTGTATTGTTGCCAGCACCTGAAGCAAAAACATGGGCTGCCAAACCACAGATCACTGCTATCGATATAAATACGGCTGGTTTGGAAGACTGGAAAGCTTTGCCGGGAATAGGTGAAACTATTGCCGGGCGAATTATTAAATACAGAAATCAGTCGGGTGGTTTTGCAAGGTTGGAAGAACTGCGGAATGTATTTGGATTAACCGACAGCAGTTTTGTACTCATCAAACCCTATCTGCGGTTGCAGGAAGCCAGCATACCTAAATTGTTACTAAACAGGGCATCTGCTTATCAATTGATTCAAAAAGCGGGTCTGCCTGCTGATTTGGCCCGTGCAATGGTAAAAAGAAGACAGGAAGAGGGCAGTTATAATACCTGGTCAGCCCTGGAAACTTTGCCCGGTATGAATAAAGACCTTTTAGCAGCGCTACAAAAAGCATTTCAGCTCGAATAAAAAACTGTTAAGACCTGAACCTTTTTTGGATGGTAATCAGAAATGACATTCTTTTGTACTGAAAACTAACAAACGGTCGTTTGTTTTCAGAAGGTTGCCTTGATAACGATTGTTTAGTGAGGCAACCTTCGTCTATTTAAACCTATAGCAATGGAATTCAGCCCAACAGAACTTACAGAACAGGTAGCACAGACAGCACGTGATTTTGCACAGCAATACATACGCCCGCATGTAATGGAATGGGACGAAAGCCAGGAGTTCCCGGTATCTATATTCAAGGAAATGGGTAAACTGGGACTAATGGGCGTATTGGTTCCTGAAAATTACGGTGGAGCGGGTTTGGGCTATTTTGAATACAATGCCATTATCCAGGAAATTTCAAAAGTATGTGGATCGATAGGGCTCAGTCTGGCTGCCCATAATTCGCTCTGTACCAATCATATTTTATCGTTCGGAACAGATGAACAGAAGAACAAATGGCTACCTAAACTTGCAACGGCGGAATGGATAGGGGCCTGGGGGCTCACAGAACCCAATACCGGTAGTGACGCAGGTAACATGAAAACGGTGGCGATAAAGGAGGGGAACGACTGGGTACTTAATGGAACAAAAAGCTGGATCACGCATGGAAAAAGTGGAGATATCGCAGTAGTGATCTGTAGAACGGGCGAACCAAGAACCAGCGGAAATTCTACCGCATTTGTAGTGGAAAGAGGAACACCTGGTTTTGCTGCGGGTAAAAAAGAAAATAAACTGGGTATGCGGGCCAGTGAAACAGCAGAAATGATCTTTGAAAACTGCCGTATTTCCGATGCCAACCGTTTGGGAGAAATAGGAGATGGTTTCCGCCAGGCCATGAAAATACTGGATGGTGGACGAATATCTATTGCTGCCCTGTCGCTCGGTATTGCCAAAGGCGCTTATGAAGCGGCCTTACAATATTCAAAAGAAAGACAGCAGTTTGACCAGCCCATCTGTAATTTCCAGGGTATCAGCTTTAAACTGGCCGATATGGCCACAGAAATAATGGCCGCTGAATTACTCATATGGCAGGCCTGTGACCTGAAAAACAGGGGCCGGAAAGTAACCAAAGAAGGGGCCATGGCTAAGTATTATGCCAGCGAAATAGCGGTAAAAACAGCCACGGATGCCGTACAGATTTTTGGTGGGTATGGCTATACAAAAGATTTTCCGGTAGAAAAGTACTATCGTGACGCAAAATTGTGTACTATTGGTGAAGGAACTTCTGAGATCCAGAAATTAGTGATCTCTAGGGAAGTGCTTCATGGATAGTCTCTTTTCGATTGCTTGCTTATATCAAAGTCCCGCCATGTGGCGGGACTTTTTGATTCACCTCCCCCCAAAAAAACTATTCCGGAACAGCAGATGCTGTTGATGTAACAGGCTGATACCAGTTGATACGTCTGCTCGCATACATTACAACGGCAAGAATGATGAATAAGCCAATACTTCCTACCAGTAATGCGGTATCTTCTAAACGCAGCAGGATAAATATGAAACCATATAAAAGTGACAGCAACAATGTAAAATAGGCGGCTGTTTTTGCCTGCTGAAAATGACTGTGTATATAAACAGTAATCAATAAAATAGTTGCCGATGCAGCAATAAAATAAGCCAGNNCAATTTCACTGATGGAAAGCAATAATGTATAGAAGATGATCAATGCCATTCCTACCAATACGTACTGCACGGCATGTACGGGTTTTTTCTGCATGATTTCCATGATAAAGAAAAGCGCGAAGCTGAGACCGATGAGTAATAGGGCATATTTACTGCAACGATCTGTTTGTGCATATTCATTACCCGGTTGTAACAGACTCACACCAAATGCGAGTGATGCATGAATGGTTTTGGCATTGGTAACCAAAGTACTGAAAGGCAGGTTGGCTTTGTTAAACGACCAGTTGGCGGAGAAACCGTTTTTGTCAACTTTACGACTGGTAGGGATGATATTTCCATCGAAGGAAGGACTTAACCATTTCGAATGCAGGCTAAACTGGCTATTACCCGCAAGTGGCATAAAATGCAGTTGCCCGCTGCCACGCAAAGCAATATGCGTATTGAAAGCAATTGTTGTACCTATATCAGTTGCAGCAAGAGGTACCTGAACAGATAAGCCATTGCTGTCGATATCGGTATTGGGCAGACCTGGCAAAAGACTCAGTTGATTGTTTTTGAAGCTGACATCAATTTTTTGTTCAATGCCTTTGAAATCACTGATACCCATGCATAATTTAATTTCGTTCCACTGTACCTCATCGGCTTTGATGTCTTTAGGTATTTGTACCTGAAAACTGCCAGTGCCCGAAACCTGGGTTTTGTACAATAAAACTTTGTAGATGGAACGTTTTCTTTCTTCTGTATCAATATTGCCAGTGATCGAAAGTTGCTCGGGCAGTATAAAAAAATAACCGGCAGTAGCAAAGGGTTTTCCATCTGAACCAGCTATCATTTTTTTATATGGTACATGTAAATAAGGGCCCGATACCGTTTGCGGCGCTGCCCATTTGCTGCTGACATCTTTTTCTACTGCTGCTCTTCTTATAGCCCTTTCACTTACAAGGTTGGAAACAAAAATCATGGGTATAAGCATTACCATGATCAGGATACCGGTAACAATGGCTTTATAGAGAATTTTATTGTTACCGGTTAAAGGAGGTGTTGGGTTTTCATTTGATGTGTACATGATGGATTGATTTGAATATGTTGTGAAGTAATGATGACGTAAGTATTTGAGATGAACGAGCAGAGAAAGATTGCTGAGTACGATCATGGATACAAAAGCATGCAGGTAATTACTGCTCTTAATATCGTAGATCAGCATTCCAAATAATTGTTGTACAACAAATGCGTAGCCAGCGGCAAGAATAATATGTAACATTACTACGCAGCGTATTTTCTGCTGGGGACTAAAATTTGTTTTTTTGATTTGCGGGAGGACAATCAGATAGATAATAAACACTGGAAAGCTGATTCCTATAATAAGAATCGCAATGAAAAAGGCGAGTGAAAGATGAAAACTAAAGTAACTGCCTTGCTTTATCAGCAACAGTAGCCAAACACCGAGGTTCGCCAGTAAAATATTTGTAAGCCATAACCTGAAAGCCATAGGTTTTATTTTAAAAGTACTTTGTATTTCAA
>DPWF01000363.1 GCA_003526435.1 Chitinophagaceae bacterium
CTACCAAAAGCATCAGCAGACATCCCACTCGCAGCAGCGCTACCCACCGACTTGACAGTACCCACAGATAAACTGGTTACTTTGTGCAACAGGGCATTACCACCGCCTGCATTGACGATATAGTTCGCAACGGAAGGAACTGTACAATAACCCACAATCGCAATGAGTAAAAAAATCAGGTAAGCCCAATCACTGATCGTAAAAGGCTGTCCAGGAATGGGGACACTAAACCCATTACCCACCATCATATTTTGTTGGATCTTAGCGATGATGGCACCGAAAATATTTGCTACAGGTAACCAAAGAAAAACATTGATATAACGTGCCAGCCATACGGTGATGAGGTGCTGAAAACCATCATAAATAGATAGTCCAAAAACAATCGGTCCAATAATCGCTAATACGATGAGATAAAAAGTGCGGATCACATTAATAATGAGCGCAACGCCTTGAAACAATAATTCCAAAAGCTCCCTTAAGCCCTCTCTGATCCAGTTCATGGGATTAACAGCTTCGAGTCCGAAGGAACTCGCATTCTGTTGATGAAAATAAGCCCGCATCGCATCGGTAGTTCCGGATTGCATGATAGCAGTTCCTTTTACGATAGGATAAAGGATACCGTTGATGAGATCAATGACAGAAGGAAAAATGAGAATACAAAAACCCAATACAAATGGTCGCAATAGTCCATAAACATCTATGGGTTCCGCTGCTGCAATACTGCGCCAAACGCGCAGGCTGATATACCAAAGTGCCCCAAATCCACCAATCAATCTGGCGGTCACAATCAATCCCTTACACATCGGCATCATTTCCAGATAGAGTTGATCCAATACAGATTGAAAACTCGTACCGTTAGAAATTCCTTGTCCCATAACAAAAGAAGGCATGACTATCATACACAATATCACTCCACACTTATTCATGACTCACTTATTAAAAACCATACAATCTTTTAACAGCTTGCTGATCTTGTTTTGCTTGCGCTCTCTTTACTGCAATTTTTTTTTGTTGTTGAATAGTCTCACGAACAAGCAATAAACAAGCAAAACTTCTCTGGTTGATATTTTCCAGCATCTGCAATCGTTCCGCATCACTCATCCGCAAACTGCCGGATCTCAACACCATTTGCACCTCTTCAGATAAAACATCCATTTCTTTTAGTCGTTCTTTAAACACAGCTTCAATATTTACCAATTCCCACACTTGAAAAATACCTAAGTGCTTAGCTTGTTGCAGCCATTGGGCTATTTCTTGACTAGTAGTAGTTCGATGTTGCTGGAAATCGCCTAAGGACGGAGATTGCCTCACCGTTTGACGAATAACCAACAGATCATTCAACTTTTGCTTATGCAGATCAAAATTGCCTTTGGCTGCATCTCGAATGCCGTTGTATCCCCTCTCCAATATCTGGTAACCTTGTTTGGCTTGGGATAGCATCAAACGCATCTGCGCTAGCTTCTCCAGATTAATTTTTAACTGTTCCAGTTCCTGTGTCTGAGCGAAAATGCACGTACAAATACAGCAACAGATAGCTATTACAAATAATTGTTTCATTGTAGGCCGTATATTTTTTTTGCTTGTTGATTGTCGTTTTTTCGTTTCTCCACCTGCATAAATTGCTGTTTATGCTTTTCGCTAATGGATCTTATTCCTATTAGACTTTGCTCTATCACATTGTTCAAAACCTGAATCATCTCTAATCGCTCCGCATCCGACATAGATATTCCATCATTTGTCACTTTTAGTAAGGTTTGATAAGCGCTCTTGCCTTTTCCCAAAAATTCATTGGCTAAATCCATATCTGCGCTATGCAAACCTGCATACAATCTGATTAGTTCCTGATACCGCACTAGGGTTCTTTGAACACCTACACTACTTGTTATAACAGTTTTTGCTTGGCGCATCTCTTGAAAATAATCCGCGTATAATCGCTGCAATTGATCTTGCCATTTTCGGATCTCTGCCAATTTTGTTGTAGATAGTTTTTGTTCCGCTACTTCTTGCAATCTTTGGAGTACCATTGTTTCGTATTGCAATCGCTGTACTTTAAGATCAATCACTTTAATGGCTTTTGCAAGTATCATTGATACCGGGTCAATCGACTGAGCATTCACAACGTTCATCCACAACACGCCTACCATCAAACTCACTTTTTTCATGGCTCACAAAATATTATGATGTAACAATCAATAACCCAGTTTCGCCACTGATCAGCCGTAGGCCAACACCGATAGATAGTAATGCCAACCATAGCAGCCACCAACAAAACCAGTAATACCTTATTCATTTTCATTGACTATTTTTTTGATGGCGGTTTCCATATTGCCTGTCTGCTCAAAAGCACGCATCACCTGTAACTTTTCTTTTTCTTCTGTGGTGTAAGTCAGATACTCTTCCAACGAAACCTCTACCCGATAGACACGTGCATATCTTCCACCAAGAGAGATAAATACTTCCTTATATTTCTTACCTGCTTCATTTGCTTTATTAAGTGATAGCACCAACATCTTTTCCTTTTCACTCAATCCCAATAATGCCTGAACGTCTTTGAACTGTTGTTCATAGCGAGACTGGTCAAATAGAATTTTGCAATCACTCATTGCGATGATGGTTTGCTTGACGATTTCAGAGGAAAGAATATCATCTAATTCCTGCGTCACCACAATGGGCTCTCCATAATGCTTTCGTATCGTTTTATACAGGTAACGGATATATTCCGCCATCCCTGCTTTAGCAATCGCCTTCCATGCTTCTTCGATGAGGATGATTTTACGCACGCCTTTCAACCGACGTATCTTAGCTAAGAACAGCTCCATAATAATAATAGTCACCACAGGAAAAAGAATGGGATGATCCTTGATGGTATCAAGTTCAAAAACAATTAATCGCTGATTCAGTAAATCGAGATTGTCTGTAGCATTTAACAGGTAATCGAATTCTCCGCCTTTATAATAAGGTCTGAGTACATAAAGAAAATTAGATAGATCGAAATCTGAATCTTTAACACCATCCGCACGAACAATTTTCACAAAATCATTACTCAAGAATTCATAAAAGGAATCAAAAGATCGATTGTCGATTTCTTTTTGATAGTACAATTGTAAGGCATTCGATAAGGCCACATATTCACTGCGGCTAAAAGCCTCACTGTCTTTTTTCCAAAGGGTCACCAACAATGCTTTGATGCTTTCTTTTTTCTCTTGGTCTGGCTCCCCATGAAACGGATTAAAAGCAATTCGTTGGGTATCAGTATAACTAAAATAAGTTCCACCTAGAAGTTCGCATAGTCCCTTGTAGGAATGCCCAATATCCACTAGGACAATATGTGTACCTTGATAATAATAAGAGCGAAGCAAATGATTGGTAAAAAAAGATTTACCACTTCCCGAAGGACCTAGTATGAATTTGTTACGGTTACTGATAATACCCTGCTTGATCGGCTCATCAGATAAATCGACCTGCAAAGGTCTCCCGCTGATCCTATCTCCCAATCGAATACCAAATGAACTGACAGAAGAATGATACTGTGTTTCCTGATGCAAAAAGCAAGCAGCCTGTTGTGCAAAGAGTAAGGCTGTTTCATTAACGGGCAGGTCTGCCGCATTCCCAGGAATCCCAGCCCAAAATATTTGTGGCGCACCTACCGTCTCAATCTTGGGGCAAACATCAATAGAACTAAGTGCAGCTATACATGCGTTTCTGACAACTTGCTGTTCACTTTTATTATTGGTCCATGCAAGTATATTAAAATGCACTCTTACTGGCATTTGTTGCTGCTGAACCATTTGCTGCAAAAATGCTTCTGTTGCCTCTTTAGCTACCTGATTCTCTCTACCATAGAGTGAAAGCGACTGAAAACGAAGTCTGCGTTTCTCTAGTTGCTTGGCAACTTCTCCAACATCTTCAACCATCACATATTGATTATAGATATGATCACAAGGAAGTAGTTGACCAAGTGCTGCTGTAAAACCAACAGGGAAAGAGCCGGCTTCTGTTGAATAAGGTTCATACCGAATTCGTGAACCACAATAAGTGGGGAAGTCATATAGATCGCTAAGCGTAAAGAGTTCACAATATTTTTCTCCGACACGGACACCTTCACTAAAATCCAAATCTCTTTTAACTCCATCTGAATCCAATACCAAATATTGGTTAATCAATTCCTCCAACCGATCCCCTTCTATACGTTCACACCGTATCAATCCGCTATCAGACAATACGTTAATAAACTGAGCGCAAACACTTGTAAAACTTTTTGCAAATGCTGGATCAAGCGTCTCTACCGGAACAATATGCTTACGAAGCAAAGAAGAAAAATAACTATTCACACGTTTTCGACCTAAAGGAGACAACGACAGGAACAAATAACAATGATGCGATAAGTAAGAACGCCCTTGAAAAAATCGTTCACTACTCCGGGATAAAAAGTCCTGCTCTTTTTCAAAATCACCTTGAAATTGTTCTGCAACAAACCAATCCTGTTTATGCAATAGCGTTCTCACAGGTAATAGCTTGATAGCCCTTACCCATATCTGATGCAGATTTTCATAATCAGATGTGGAAAGTGTAAATATTTCTGGCAATGCCAATCGATAAGCAAGGGTAATATCTCCCATCTTCGATAGGATCATATCCTGCTCAACACTGTAGATAGGTAATATGTCGTCTAACTGCTTCATGCTTTCACCCATTTTGGTACAGCACCTGCTGCCATTTTTTTCATCATACCATGTTCACCATATTGTTTACTACGAGTAGCTACATACCAAACCCATGCTCCTGCGAGTACAAATACGATCAATACACAAACAAGCATTGGGAGACCAACGAGATATAGCAGTGCAAACAGTAATAAACAGATGGTTAGTCCAATACCCAGCCACCAGATATACTGCCCTGAAAAGCCTTTAAAAACCACAGGCTTCTCTATATGTTTTTGTATGTGATAGACACTACTCATATACCAAAGAATGCTCGAATCACGGTTACCACTACTACTAGAAATACACAACTCCCAAACCAAGCTGCTGCGACTTTGCCGGTATCATGATCACCTGCGTTCCATTTAGAATATACTTTCACAGCACCGATTAAACCAAGTATGGCACCAATGGCATACATCAGTTGTGTGCCTGTAACAAAATAGCTCCGCACTTTCTGATTTGCTTCTAATATCCCTGCATTACCATCCTGCGCTTGCGCCAACGACACCATCACCAGAAGCAACACCACCAACCTTATTTTCATGCTCCACTGTTTCATAATCATTATTTAAAAAGATGTGCTCACACTCCACTTCTTGATAAGAAAGGAGTAAAATGCCCGCCGCCACTTCGTCCTCGCAATTGGTTCTCCTGCATGGGGCAGGCGGGCATACCGACTGAATAAATCCTACACTTACGCTCGCTCACGATTCGATGATTCAGTCTGATTTTTTATTGAAAATTTCCAAGATTCAAATTGAGCGACAACCCATAAGCATTTTGCATAGGGGCAAATGCTGCTTGAGTACCAAACGGAATCAGATAATGTAGATCAATCGACAAAGACTGGTCTTCCACAAATCCTTTATAACCAGCACCCAGTGAAATAGATTTTCTGTTTCCACCTTGCATTCCTTCCAACTGCACACCCGTTCGGATAAAAAAACTTTCGCTAAATCCCATTTCACCACCAAGCGAATACCGCATAGTGGCAAATGATCCAGAAAATGATTTTCGTAAATCAAATCCTATCATCCATTCTTTGACCTCATCACGATCACCATAAGCAAATCCTAAACCTATTTCACTGTTTTGCCACAATGCTTTGCCGAGGTTATTCACTACAGCACCAACGGAAAACTTTCCCAGTGATTGATAGAATTGTATATCACCGTTAACCCCATATCGTTGTACAGGTCCGGACTCAAAACCACGTGCTCCAACTAAACGAAGCGTTGCACCAATACCAGCATTGGCTGACAAACGCACTCCCACTGAACCACCCACACTAAAAGCGGTATTACGATGAATGGCTAAACTAGCGCCATTGTCATCACGAGTTGTAAGGTTACCCATATCGAGAAAGTTGATAGCCGCACCGATTGTGGCAGACTCACCAATCGTGCTTAAATAATCTGCACGAATGAATTTGGTATCCTGAAACAGGTTGCGCATCCAAGGCAGATATGTCACAGAAGCCTGATGAAAATAATTGGTGAAGACTGTTTTACCAACATTGTATCCCAATAACTGATTACCAGTAGCAGCTGCAATACCTGCATCACCCATAGCTGCGCCTCTGCTATGCATAGCAATTTGAGCAGTGCATACAAAGGAGATCATTATCGTAAATATTGTTACTACCCATTTCATAACACATCAATTATTTGTTGTAGTGTGTCGGAATGTTGTCCTAAATCATCTACTACATAAAAAGAAATTGTATAAGCACCCTTCTGATGAAAAATGTATTGAAGTTTATCGGTACTGCTAATAATCGGCTGCCCTGCAATTTGGTAGTGATAGGATAATATTTTTCCATACGGTTGTATGCAACCACCTGCATCAAAATAATAGCGTCTTGCCGCTAGGTCTCTTTCATCAACTTTCCAGGTTAATGAAGCTTTAGGTCTTTGAGCTGCTGCCGCTTGAATCATCAACTTCTTAGTATGCACTCTTCCAATTTGATCCTTTAGTGAGACATCCACTGCATACAATCCGGATCGATCAACAGTACAAAAGATTTCATTCCATTCTCCTGTTACAATCACGGGCTGATCATTCGCAAGTACCTGCCCTCGATAGCTAAATCGGATTTGCGCACTACTATCATAAAATCGAAGATGCAATTGCCTTCCTGCAGGCAAAGTCTGCAACTGAAATATGCCATTGCCATTGATATTATTCGGATCTTTTTCACGCACATACAGCGTGTCTTTAGAAAAACCCAGTATAGGTCCTGTGGGTGTTTGCTGAAAAGAAACTTCCTTATTGTTGCAAGCAAAAGAGCATAGTACAACGAATAGGATAAATATATTTTTCATTGATTTATTGTTTATAGATTTTATCGGTGTGTTTGATACCATTGTAAAACCCGGTAATAAAATAGGTCTGTTTTTTAGGCAATTCATGGGCACCTTCCAACACAAATAGGTTCTCTCCTTGTCTGCCTATTTTGATCCAGTGTTTGATCCAACGACCATTGGTAGTAAACAAATCAATTCGCACTGACTGACTTCGATCCAAGACTACAGATACTTTCAACTGCTGATCAAATGGATTGGGAAATACATTCCAGTCTTTTAATCGACCTGCAAATGATTGATCTGCTATCGTATTATTTTTCATTGTGCCAACTTTCACTGAGGTGTGAAACGTTGTTTTACAATTGCGCTCGCTGATCGCTTCTAGTTGAATAGGAATACTATCTCCAGACTGATAATAGTATTCCTGAATTTGTTGTTGGGTAGTTTGTACTTTTCGACTATTGCCCAGATCCCAATGAAAGAATTGTGCAGGACTTACTTGGGCTGTCAAAGTCAATAAACCACCATAGGGAATGCTCGTCGCACTTAATTCGATTCGTCCCGCCGGGAAATCAGTATCGTCAGTCGTAACAGCAAATGAAATACTATCACGACATCCCTCACGCTCAACAATCACGCGATACTGCCCGGCATAGAACGAAAAAAGAGTGTCCTCCGAAAGGACCCCGCCCAGTGCGGGGTCCGTCATCCATCGCCACCTATCAAAAACCAAACCTTGTTCTGAACTGATTCGTAATGGGGTTTTACCACCTGTACAAACTTTACCAGTTCCAATGATAACAGGAGTAGGAATCGATCCAGTAGTAATATTAATACCATTCGATAATTCCGTTGTACATCCAGCTGCGCTGATTGCTCTCGCGGTATAAACACCCGCAACACTTACGGTAATAGAACCATTGGTTCCACTTGATAACAATACACCGTTACGATACCATTGGTAGGTGATGCCGCTCATTGCATTTTGAATATAGATGACAGTGGTAGCACCATTGCATAGATGCGTATTCGTTGTAGAAAGAATCGGTGTAACAGGCATCGCATTCACCACTACGGTAGCCGTGCCAGATTGTATATTGGTACAAGCAGTGCTACTCGCATCGCGTACACTCACTAGTCGATAGGTGTAAGTGCCAGGTGTTGTTGTAGGAACTGAAATAATCGCTGTGGTGCCAAAACTAGTAATGGTTTGCAACGCACCGCCGTTGAGTTCATAGGTAAACACATAAGGCGCCGTTCCACCACTACCCGTGAATGTAACAACAGGAGCAGTAGCACCTGCGCAAACGGTGGCTGAACCACTAATCGTTGCAGTAGGCAAGGCATTAACTGAAACAGTAACTTCACCCGATGCACTATTCTCACAAGCGGTTGCACTGCTTTCGCGTACACCGACTAAAGTATAAGTAGTAGAACCTACCGAACTCGAAGGCACACTAATGGAAACTGTATTACCAGCACTGGTTGTAATCGTTTGAACAGATCCGCCTTAACACGATAACTAAAAGTATAAGGCGCAACACCACCACTACCTGTAAAAGTTACCGTTGCATTACCTGTATTCTGACACAAGTTTCCTCCACCACTAATCGTCGCACTGGGTAATGGGTTTACGGTGACATTCACAGCAGCAGAAGTGGCAGTACATCCATTGGCATCGGTGATGGTCACATAATAAGCACCGCTACTTCCCACATTGATGGAGCCACTGGTCGCACCCGTATTCCATAAATAACCATTCGCAGTAGAACTACTTAAAATAGCACTACCACCTGCACAAAATTGTAAAGGACCTGATGCGCTGATCGAAGGTGTGGTCACTGTATAATAAGAAACAGTAACGGGCGCAGAGGTGGCAAAACAACCTTCCTTAGAAACCGTTACTGTATAAGTGCCCGGTCCTACTGAAATCGTTCTCGTCGTAGCACCAGTTGACCATTGATAACTATCATAACCTGCGCCTGCATCCAATGTCTTGTTCACACCGGGACAGACCAGAAAAGAAGATCCGGGTAAGGGTGTTGGACAAACAACGGTTGCGACTTGCACAACATTACTAATCGCACTCGTGCCACAACCATTAGAACTGGTACTATAATAACTTCCCGCTGTGTTGACGTTAATACTATTACCACTGGCACCGTTTGACCAACTGATATTCGAGCCACTAGAACTAAGGGTGGTTGATTCTCCATTGCAGAGTAAAACATTACCCGAAGGCGTAACAGTTGGTGCTGCGGGAATATTGTCCGTAGTAACAACAATCGCATTACTAAGAGTAGATAAACCACACGCATTGGAAGCGCGGGCGGTATAAGTGCCTGCTTGTGTAACGGTGATACTAGTACCTGTGGCGCCATTGGACCAAACATAACTTCCTGTAGAACCGGATGCGGTCAGTACAGCCGAAGCACCATTGCACAAAGGCATCGATGAAGCTGTACCAACCGAGGGGGCATCCGGTAATTGAGCCGAATTGGGAGTAAAACTAGTTTCTACATAGGGCGCATCATTGTCAATAATGCCATATGCCCCGATGGTTACTAAGTTACCAATAGTGTAGGGAATCACAAACTCGTGGATCACATTATTATTGCCTGCACTACCATATACCACATGACTACCTGATTGAAGATGAAAAGATGAAGTATAACGCCCCATCAAACCGTCGAGGTTTTCATTTTTCACTTTAAACTGTACAGTCAATTGTCCACTCGCACAGTTAAAATTTTCACTCACGAGTTCAAGGGTAATCTGATTAGAACCTGGCAAAGGCTGTGCCTGCAATAGTAGTGGGAACAGTAGGCACAAAACCATCCCCCACCGGACTAGCCGGTAAATTTTAAGCGTAATCATACAATTGATTTTAGAATTAAAATAGTTAGCGTCCCAGCTGATAGTCTATTCCTAGACCCATTAAAAATCGGGATCGCCCAAGCAAGGAATTAAACAGTATTTTTTGTTGTAGATAACTATGTAGTGTAAAAGCGTCCGACAGATACCAACTTCCAGTGAGTTCGCCCGTCAGCCCAAAACTCGACCGCTTAGAAAAGGGCCAATCTTTGTAGAGCCAAGGTTCGCGTTCAACTTGCCAATTAAGTCCCACACTGCCTTTATAACCAAAAGCTCTACTACGATAACCATCTGGATTGGCTCGACAGGACATGAGTAAATCAACGCCCCATGCTGTATACTGTAAATTGTGTTGATGACTTCTTTCCATAAAACTTCCCAAGGAAAAATGGATAGGATGATTCGACCAGTGGTCATAACGAATGGAGAGGTAGTCAGCAGGTGTAAAAGTTTTTCCTGCTCTTAGAGAAATGGCTTGTGCATTTGTCACCACACTCACCAACATCAGCACACTCACAACAAATGTTTTCATGTCTATCAATTTTGGATGTTAAACTTGATAGGACAAAATTAAGATCAAGAGTTTGCCTTGCTGATTGCATTTGCAACAAATAGATATAATCTCATTTACGGAATCAATTTCTAAGAAATAATTAGTGCAGAAACAAATTCGTTACTATGTAATAAAAAAAATCTGCCATTTGTATTATTGCTATAAATGTGTATTTTGTATTAGGTCACCTATTGCTATATTATCTTTCCTCCAAATAATTAGGCATCACTAAAATGAACATAGGTAAAGTATGCGTAGACTGAGTTATAATAAAGTAAAGAACGAGTTTGAAAGAAACTATCCGGTATTTATTGCCTTTTGTTCATCAACCCTTGCACTATTTTCATTCTTTTTTCAAGTTCAGGGTTATTTTCCAGGTGTGAAAGCAATTCCAGCTACAATTATTGTATTCGTTGCCGCCGTTGCAACCTCATGGTTTGTAACAAAAAAGATTTATCGTAGTATTGAAAATCGAACAGCAAATAAATATAAAACAGTATACGATATTATTGAAAGTATCGATACATGTGAATTCATTGACGACAATCTTGAGATTGCAAGATATCAAAGACAAGAGAGGGTCAGAATTAATTCAAAAGACTTAGCGAGAATCACCTATAAATTACCGGGTGTAAGTTCTCCCGGTTCAATAATAAATGTATCGTGCAAGATCAATAATAATCTGGTTAATTATAAATATGAAACAAGTCTTGGTGAAAACCTATACTGTTATTATGTAAATCCTGTTGAATTTACAGATTTGACGATAACCTGGGAATTTGAAATGCTAAACTGCTTTGGCGAAGAAGACAATATTCGTGTCAGATCATTTCAGGAACTAGAAAAGTGTATTCTTAGAGTACTTTTCAATAATAGTAAAAAACAAATAGTTGCAGAAGCATATAAAATGTACAATAATGAAGATGCTGCATACTCAAAGGAAGAAGTCTATTCAAGCTCAACAAACAAACAAGTTCTGATAGAAAAAGATTTTTC
>DPWF01000082.1 GCA_003526435.1 Chitinophagaceae bacterium
CATTACAACCTGCGGCACTTGTCCATCCAGTACTTTGAATGAATAATCGTGGTTATGATACGCGAAACGTATCCCGTTCTTTTTAGCGGTTTCACCCGATTTATTGAATTCATCATTAAATCGTTTGAAATCATCTATTGATTTTTGCGGTCCTTTCCATGGACAGATGAGGTACGACATGCCAATCTCGGCAGCTTCTGCTGATTTGCGTTCAAACTCAACGGTATTGTTACAGTGCGATGAAATGATTTTCATCCCAAGATCATCCATCAGTTTTTTAAATTCGGTGTTTTTCATCCCCCAGAAAAAACCTTTTGGACCCTCAAAGCTTTCTATTTGTTTATACCCATAGGAAGCCAGCTTGGTAAGCGTATCTTTTGCATCTGCAAACATGGCTTCTTTTACGGTCCATAGCTGAATGCCAAATGAACCGATGGGTTTATAAGCGAGCTCATCCAGCACAGATGATTTACCGGCAAAAGGGAGTGATAATGCCGCTGCCGCAAAACCAGTATTACGAAGAAAGTCTCTGCGATTGATTGACATGGTTTGTAAGATTAAAGAGTTAGAAAAGAAATAAAATTCAAAAGCCAAAACTCAAAAACCAAAAAATATGCCGGGTTAATCAACCACCCATACTTCTTCTGAGTTTTGAATTTTGACTTTTGAATTTAATTTTATACTTATCCCCAGGCCTTATCGCCTTTGTTGTAAGGGATACAACCTTCATATTTACCGGGTACAGCTACATAACGCAGTGCTTTGGTGGCCCCTACTTCTGATGTAAAGAAACCGAACAATGTGAGTTCTTTGAACATCCTGAAATAATGATTGGGATCTTCGTCTTTTTTAGTCTTCTGGTATTCCTTTGCTTCCTTGTCTATATCAACCAACAAAGCATGTCTTTGTTCTGCTGAACTTTCAATAAAGGTTTTATTGTTTTTCTTTTTACTGGCTTCATCCAGTTTTTTGAAACCTTCTTTAAAGATTACCTGGTCTTTGGCTTCATAACAATCTTTTACATATACCGACATAAATTCACCCACTTTGGCTTCTTTGGCTCCGGGTGTACTGGTGGCTGGTAAAATGGTTTCTCCTACTTCATTCAGGAAACTGATTTCTTCAGGAGAAAAACTGATACCACTATCTGTACCACTGGTTTTACAACCTGTAAGAAAAGCGGTAGAACCGATGATTGTTCCCCCAAGCAGCAATGCCACGCTGGAAAGGGCTTCTCTTCTATTCATGGTGATGAGTTTTTTGTGTGAATGGTGAATGGTGAATGGTGAATTTTGGTTCATCTAATTGACCATTCACCATTGACCATTGACAACTATAAATTTTGTTTTTTCAATTCAGTCACTGCATGATCTGCTGCGCGGGCAGTAAAGGCCATGTAGGTGAGTGATGGGTTTACGCAAGCTGATGATGTCATAAACGCACCATCGGTAATGTACACGTTTGGTGCATCCCAAACCTGGTTGAATTTATTCACCACCGATGTTTTTGGATCATGACCCATACGGGCAGTACCCATTTCATGGATACCACGACCCAGTACGCCATTGCCTTCATAACCGTTTACGTCTTTAACACCTGCATTGGTGAGTATTTCAATGGCATCCTTCTGCATGTCTTTTCTCATTTTGATTTCGTTCTCTTTCAATTCGCAATCAAACGACAATACAGGCAGTCCCCATTTATCTTTTACATTTTTATCCAGTGTAATTTTGTTGCTGTGATCGGGTAATACTTCACCAAAGCCCATCATACCAAAGGTCCAGCCTCCTGGTTCTGTAAGCGCATCTTTAAAATCTGCACCAATACTCAGTTCAGCCACATCACGTCCCCATCCTTGTCTTGATGCACTTCCCTGGTAACCAAAGCCACGTAAATAATCGCGCTTATCTCCATTAATATTCTGGAAGCGTGGTATGTAGATACCATTGGCACGGCGACCAAAATAGTATTTGTCTTCATAACCTTCAACACGTCCACCTGCACCTACTCCTAGGTGGTGGTCCATAATATTATGACCCAACTCACCGCTGCTGCTGCCCAAACCATCGGGCCATACATCAGTTGCAGAGTTCATCAGTATCCATGAAGTATTCAATGCAGAAGCATTCAGGAATACGATCTTGGCGTTATAAGTATATGTTTTGTTGGTTTCGGCATCGATGATTTCTACACCGGTTGCGCGTTTTTTGTCCTTATCGTAGAGTACCCTTGTTACAATTGACCAGGGGCGTAAGGTAAGATTACCCGTTTTCATAGCCGCCGGTAAAGTAGATGACTGCGTACTGAAATAAGCACCAAACGGACATCCCAGCCAGCATTTATTCCTGTACTGACAATTGGTACGGCCTTCATGTTCCTGTGTAAGATTGGCCACACGACCAATAATCATATGACGCTGGTTCTTATAATATTCCTTGATACGCTTAGAAAGATCTTTCTCTACGCAATTGAGTTCCATTGGTGGGAGGAAATCGCTGTCGGGCAAATGTGGTAATCCTTCTTTACTACCACTGATGCCTGCAAATCTTTCTACGTATGTGTACCATTTTTCAATGTCTTTATAACGAACGGGCCAGTCAACGCCTACCCCGTCTTTTGCATTGGCTTCAAAATCGAGATCGCTCCATCGATAGCTTTGGCGGCCCCACATCAATGAACGACCTCCTACATGATAACCACGGAACCAGTCGAAACGTTTTACTTCCGTGTACGGGCTTTCTTTTTCATTCACCCAGTAATCAAGATTGGTTTCATTAAGAGGGTAATCGCGTTTCAGTACCGGATAATCATTGATCATCTGCTGGGTTCTTCTTCCGCGATGGGGGTAATCCCATGCTTCTTTGTTGGCGTTCACATAGTCTTTAATGTGTTCTATGTTTCGCCCACGTTCGAGCAGGAGCACTTTCAGCCCCTTTTCGGTAAGCTCTTTGGCGGCCCATCCGCCACTGATTCCCGAGCCTACAACGATTGCATCATAATTTTGGTCGGCCATGGTCTGTTTGTTTATGAAGGTTTGTGGTTTGAATGTTATTAGACCATAGTTGATAGTCTATGGTCCATAGTTTATTTTTCTTCTTCCATGGACTATGGACCATGGACTACCCCACTATTATCACACATCACAAATCTGGATCGCTTTTCTAAGCGAACCGAGTTTATCATTACCTGTCGGAATAAATTCCTGTGCTACATATTGTTTAAACCCGGTTTCTACAATGGCTTTCATAATGGCAGGATAATACAGTTCCTGCGACTCATCTATTTCATGACGTCCCGGAACACCCGCTGTGTGATAATGTCCGAAATACTGATGATCTTTTTTGATGGTTCTGATGATATCACCTTCATTGATCTGCATATGATAGATATCATACAACAATTTGAAATTAGGCGACCCCAGTCGCTTGCACAATTCAACACCCCAGGCAGAACTATCGCACATATAGTCTTTATGATCAACCTTGCTGTTAAAGAGTTCCATCTGGATAACCACTCCTTTTTTTTCTGCCAGCGACATAATTTGTTTCAACCCTTCCACACAGTTTTTCAAACCGGTTTCATCGTCCATGCCATTCCTGTTACCACTAAAACAGATCAGGTTGGTGTAACCTGCTTTTGATACCAGTTCGATATGATCTGTATAATTTTTGATGAGTGTTGAATGGTATTGAGGATCGTTCCAGCCTTTCACCAGACCAATTTCTGCGCCATTACACATGGTAGAGATAAGGTTGTGTTTTTTCAGGATATCCCAGTCTTTAGGCCCCACGAGGTCAATACCTACCAATCCCATTTCTTTTACAATAACACATAACTGATCAAGTGGTATATCATTGTAACACCAGCGGCAAACGGAATGATTGATGTTTCCTTTGAGTGCCATGGGAGATGTATTGGTTAACTGATCGGATGTAAAAGATGAAATGGCTGTTCCTGTTGCCAGCATAGCCGACCCCGCCAGCAATTGTTTGATCGTTTTTCTTCTGTTAGAATCTGTTGCCATGGTTGTTCATTCGCAGGTAATAAATGTAAGTATTAATGTTTAACCAGCATTTGTTGTCGGTGAATTTGCCTTGTTTTTATTGCGCATATAAAACAACAGCCCTGCAAATGCTATCGATAAAATAACAGGGATGATCAATGTTGCATTCAATACTTCCGGACCAGCCAGTTTTTTTGCTTCACCAAGGGCATTGGCCATTTCTGTTCCGGCGGCTGCATTGGAATAATCGGCCAGACTGGCGCCTGCGGGAAGTTTTGCAACCAGTAGGTTGTCATAATACCCGCTCATGAAAATCATATACACAGAAACAGCAAACATACCGGCACCGCCCATCAGGTTTAATCCAACGGCACCTGTTTTTGGCAGGTTCTCTGAAACAAAACCCAGCATGGTGGGCCAGAAATAACAAACACCCATACCAAATACAATAGCACCTACAAAAAGCATATTGCCTGTGGTATGACCCATAAGATATAAACCCGCTGCTGATAAAATAGCAGAAATCAACAACACACCTGCAGGAGAAAAACGATGCACCACAGGCTCGGCAAATGCACGACCCAATACCATGATACCCGTTTCAATAGTCAGTAACAGAATAGCATTATCTGAAACATTTTTGAGCAGCAGATCAATCCACTGACCTGTAAAGAGTTCTGTAATGGCAGTACCAAACATCAGTATGATCATAAAAATAAACAAGGGATTCAGCAGCGATTTATACATCTCTGCTGTAGATACCCCACTTGCCACCCTCTCCGTAACGGGGAAGCTGAGCTTGCTGAACAGGTAACCATAAATGATGGTAGGAATAAGCATCAGTCCAACCTGCACCTGCCAGCCGATACCTGCTTTATCAAGGAAATAAACAATCAGTGTGCCTATTACAATTCCACCAGGGAACCATAAATGGAAATGATTGAGTTTAGTCGTTTTATTATCGGAATATATGGTAGCTACTAATGGATTACAGGCTGCTTCAACGGTTCCGTTGGCAATACCCACACAAAGGGTTGATATAAAAAGTGTCCAGTATCCACCGGCAAAAATGGTAAGTGCAATACCAGCTAAATGAAAGAGGAATGCAATGATGAGCAGTTTTTTCATCCCAATCACATCAACAACAAAACCACCAATAACCACTGCAAGCGGGAAACCCCAGAAGGCGGTGGCAGCAATGGTTCCTAACTGAGCGGCGTTTAATTCAAATTCTACACCGAGGCGACCCAAAATACCAGCACGAATACCGAATGACAGAGAAGTTACCAATAATGCCAGGCAACTGGCAACAAACAATTGTTTGCGTTGGGGAGTGGCTTGCATATCGTTTTAAGTTGTTGGTTGAAATAAGCCACTAAATGTAATTTTATGTTCAAACAAAGAGGGAAAAAATTTTACTCATCTGACGGCAGTTTTTCCTGCTTTTCCGCAAACGTTTGTGTTGTTTTATCTGTATCAAAATGATAAAATTTCTCCGGCTTCCATTTTTTTAATAACCTTACATTCCTGAAATCATTTCAGTAATAACCTGAACCTATAAAATAAAATCACATGAACCGAAAACTCAGGATGGGTATGGTGGGTGGTGGTAAAGATGCATTCATCGGTGCCATTCACCGACTGGCAGCCAACATGGATGGTTTGATTGAAGTTTGCTGTGGTGCGTTGAGTATCAACCCCGACATCGCAAAAGACTCAGGTCGCTCTTTATTTCTTCCCGAAGACAGGATTTACCTGAACTATGAAGAAATGATTACTAAGGAGAGCCAGTTACCAGCCGATAAACGCATGGATTTTGTAACCATCGTTACACCCAATTTCGCACACTTTGCACCGGCCATGATGGCACTGGATCATGGGTTTCATGTAGTGATTGAAAAACCCATTGCCTTTACACTCGATGAAGCCCGCCAGCTTCACCAGAAAGTACAGGAAACAGGATTAACCCTTTGTTTAACGCATACTTATTCCGGTTATCCGATGGTAAAACAGGCCCGTGCCATGGTAGCCGCGGGTGTATTGGGTAAAATCAGAAAAGTATGGGTGGAATATCCGCAAGGATGGCTGAGTAAATTATCTGAAAGAGAGGGTAATGCACAAGCAGCCTGGAGAACAGATCCAAAAAAATCGGGTAAAGCCGGCGCCATGGGCGATATAGGAACACATGCCGCTCACCTTGCTGAATATATTACGGGTGCAGAGATCACACATCTGTGTGCCGATCTTAACGCCTTGGTAGAAGGCCGTTTACTGGATGATGACGGCAATGTACTGCTCCGCATGAGTAATGGAGCACGAGGTGTACTGATGGCATCGCAGGTAGCAGCAGGTGAAGAAAATGCGCTGAAGATTCGTGTGTATGGAGAAAAAGGTGGATTGGAATGGGCACAACATGAACCCAACACTTTACTGGTAAAATGGCTCGATCAGCCCACACAGATTTTACGTGCCGGTGGCAATTACGGCGACAGACTCAGCTCCTTCGCCACACATAATTGCAGAACACCGGGCGGACATCCGGAAGGATACCTAGAGGCATTTGCCAATATCTACCGCAATTTTGCTTTAACACTATCTGCCCGCATCGACGGTACTACCCCAACTGCGGAAATGCTCGACTTCCCCAATACCAATGATGGTTTGAGAGGAATGGCATTTATTGATAACGTTGTAGCTTCTGCAGCATCAGATGTAAAATGGACGGAATATAAAATATGAGTGAGTAGTCAGTAGTGAGTGGTGAGTAAAATAATTCTACTCACTACTGACTATTCACTACTCACTATTCGATTACTCTCTAATCATTAAATTTCTTTCAACATGACCACCATCAAAGGTCCAGGCATTTTTCTTGCACAATTTATGGGAGATACTGCACCGTTTCATTCTTTGGAAAGCATTTGTAAATGGGCCGCATCATTGGGTTTTACCGGTGTACAGATTCCTACATGGGATGCGCGTTGCATTGATCTGAAAAAAGCGGCTGAAAGTAAAACCTATGCCGATGAAATAAAAGGCATCGTAGAAGCTGCAGGTATGCAGATCACTGAACTGTCTACCCATTTACAAGGACAGCTTGTAGCTGTTCACCCTGCTTATGATGTAATGTTTGATGGATTTGCACCTGAAAATGTAAGAGGCAATGCCAAAGCCAGAACTGAATGGGCGGTACAACAGTTACAATATGCCGCCAAAGCATCTGCCAATCTTGGATTGAATGCACATGCTACCTTTAGTGGTTCATTATTATGGCATACAGTATATCCCTGGCCACAACGTCCGGCCGGACTGGTAGAAACAGGTTTTACAGAACTCGCCAACAGGTGGAAACCAATACTTGATGTATTTGATACCAATGGTGTAGACCTTTGTTATGAAATACATCCCGGCGAAGACCTGCATGATGGTATCAGTTATGAAATGTTTCTGGAAAAAGTAAACAATCATCCCCGTGCCTGTTTATTATTCGACCCTTCGCATTTTGTATTACAGTGCCTGGATTACTTAAGTTATATTGATCACTACCACGAACGCATCCGCATGTTTCATGTAAAAGATGCTGAGTTTAATCCAAGTGGTAAACAGGGTGTGTATGGTGGTTACCAAAGCTGGATCAACCGGGCAGGACGTTTCCGTTCACTAGGTGATGGGCAGGTTGATTTTGGTGCCATCTTCAGTAAACTCGCAGCCTATAATTACAAAGGCTGGGCAGTGATGGAATGGGAATGTGCCATTAAACATCCTGAAGTGGGTGCCGCAGAAGGCGCACCATTTATTAAAAAACATATCATCAAAGTAACCGACAAAGCATTTGATGATTTTGCCGGAACAGGTTCAGATGAAAATTTCAATCGTCGTATTCTGGGAATCAATGAATAACTTAGCGTGAATAATGAATGGTGAATGAACAATCGTGAATACTGAAGAAATGATTCACGATTGTTCATTCGCCATTCACGAATAACCAAACCACCAAAACAATAAAACCGTGAAAAAGTACCTAGTATCCCTTTCCCTGCTGGCCCTGATGGCCGCTTGCGGAGGTAGTGAAGAAAAAAAAGACACTGCAGCAGCGCCCACTGCAACTACTACATCTGATGACCTCAGCAGTAATCCTGATTATACAAAAGGATTGGAACTGATTGGCAAATCAGACTGCCTCACCTGTCATAAAGTAGGCGATAAATTAATCGGCCCGTCTTATAAAGAAGTAGCAGCAAAGTATGAGAATACAGAAGAGAATATAACAATGCTGGCGGGAAAAATTATTAAAGGCGGACAGGGTGTCTGGGGTTCTGTTCCTATGACAGCGCATCCTGCTGTTACAGAAGATGATGCCAAAGCCATGGTAAAATATATTTTCCTCTTAAAGAAATAAAAATGTTGCACAACTGGTTAACCACCGCAATTTTGAGTGTATTTGTATTGAGTAATACTGTACCGGAAACAACTTCAACCGTATTATTAAAAAGCACTCCTCAAAAACGAGGCTGGATTTCTTTGTTTGATGGTAAAACAACCAAAGGCTGGACTACTTATGGCAAAGACACATTGGGTAGTTGCTGGAAAGTAGAAGATGGTGCTTTACACCTGGACGCTTCTGATAAAACGGGTCGCGGTGATATCATTCATGAACTGGAACTGGAAAATTTTCACCTGAAGCTCGACTGGAAAATTGCCAAAAATGGTAACAGCGGTGTTATTTTCTGGGCACAGAACGATCCATCCAAATACAAATACGTATGGTACACCGGCCCTGAAATGCAGGTATTGGATAATGATGGACATGCTGACGCAAAAATCAATAAACACCGGGCAGGCAATTTGTATGACCTGGTAGCCAGCAAAGAAGGTGTTACCAAACCTGTTGGTGAATGGAACACCGCCGAGATCATCAGTAATCGTGGTAAACTGGAATTTAAACTCAATGGAGAATCCATTCTTACCACTACCTATGGCGATGATCAATGGAATCAGATGATTGCCGGCAGCAAATTCAAATCAATGCCCGCTTTTGGTAAAAACTTCAAAGGTCATATTGCTTTACAGGATCATGGTGATCATGTTTGGTTCAGAAATATTATGGTGAAGAAACTTTAGCAGGAAGATGATAAGCCGCAAGCTACAGGCCGCAACCATTCAGGAAGAAATAAAGATTACTAGTTGAATAAAAACCGCTTCCAAAATGAAGCGGTTTTTTATTTTACCTATATCGGCTATTGCAATTATGTAGAAATAATTTTATATTTATAATCCCATTCCCCCAGAAAATTGAATCCGACATTTCATTCATTTTAAACAATGAACCATGAATGCGTATGCAAATAAATCGGGACAGCATGTAGCCAAAACACCATCTGCACAAGAGGAGTCAGATAAAAAGAACGAGGCAGTAGCTGCTACCGATAACCGCCCGGTAGCCAAACAGCAAAGTACGCTTCAGGGTATTGCCAACAGTAGTGCACAGGTGGCACAGTTGAAGGCTTACCAGTTAATGTCTCATCGTGTTGTTCAGGCAAAAGGCATTAACTATGAAGCCGGAACAGGAGAAGACTGGCATGTACATAAAGATCATGTAAAGTATGATGGCGATAACAGTTCGCGGATCAATTTCACGGGCAAAACAAAAACGCAAATAAAAAAAGCCATGCAGGAATACCATGACACTTTAGGTCACAGCAAAGAACGACAAACCACTTATATCGCATGCAGGAGATGGGTAAGTAAATATTTGTAAGTAATTATTGTATAATCGCATCTTTTCAAATTTTCAAGCTACCCTCAGTCTTTCTGTTTCACAAAGAAGTGATACACTTATGTTTCTCTTTCTCACTTGTTCTTACTACATTAGCTTATGCCCTCTACCGACCCACGCATAGATGCATATATTAATAAAGCAGAGGTTTTTGCCAAGCCCATTCTCATTCATATTCGAAAGCTTGTGCACAAAGCCTGTCCGGATATTACTGAAACCATGAAATGGAGTTTTCCGCATTTTGAGTACAAGGGTGTGGTTTGCAGTATGGCATCTTTCAAACAACATTGTGCTTTCGGGTTCTGGAAAGCGTCTATCATGAAGGATCCGGATAAAATTTTACAGACAAAAGACCGAGGTGCCATGGGGCATTTTGACCGGATTACCAGTATCAGGGATCTTCCGGCAGATAAAATTATGCTCACTTATATAAAAGAAGCAGTAGCACTCAACGAAGCTGGTATTAAACTACCATCCAAACCCAAAGCCGATCCTAAAACCCTGGAAATACCAGCATATATTACCACTGCACTAAAGAAAAACAAAAAAGCAAACAGCATATTTGAAGCCTTTCCTTACTCTCATAAAAAAGAATATGTGGAATGGATCACCGAAGCCAAAACAGAGCCCACACGCGAAAAACGCATTGCTACCATGATAGAATGGCTGGAAGAAGGAAAAGACAGGAACTGGAAATACAAATAGATGGCGGATACCTGATCTCAGATTGAGGATTTTATGTTTGATTTTGTGATCTTTGATTTCCGGATTTCTTTTTGACCATTGACCATTGACCATTGACCATTGACCATTCACCATTGACCATTCACCATTCACCCCCACCCTCCCATGCACCCCGAAACACACGAATATTTTATGCAACAGGCATTGAAAGAAGCACAACTGGCTTTTGATGCAGATGAAGTGCCTGTTGGCGCTGTTGTGGTGATGAATAACAAGATTATTTCCCGTGGACATAACCAGGTTGAATTATTAAATGATTCCACTGCACATGCAGAAATACTTGCATTAACTTCTGCCTACAGCAATCTCGGAGCCAAATACCTGCCCGATGCCACACTGTATGTAACCCTTGAACCCTGTTTAATGTGTTGCGGTGCTTTGTACTGGGGAAAAATCGGCCGCATTGTATATGGAGCGAGTGATGAAAAAAATGGTTTCAGAAAACACCTTAAAGAGCAGCAATCACCATTTCATCCCAAAACAGAGATCATCAGCGGCATTTTACAGGATGAATGTGCCTGGCTAATGAAGAACTTTTTTCAGCAGAAAAGATAAGGGAGAAGGAAGTTACAAGCGGCATGCCACAAGCTACAAGTTAAGGTAGTGTTATTTCAACTTTACTTGTGGCTTGTAGCTTGTGGCATGCCGCTTGTAACTTT
>DPWF01000310.1:0-1313 GCA_003526435.1 Chitinophagaceae bacterium
CACCCCCTAAAAAAAGGTTGGTAATACGTATCTCGGTACGTTTTATTTCTTCCCTTATACTTTGCATCATCCCCACCAGCCCATATTTACTGGCGCTGTATGCTGCGGCTCCTGCCATTGGTGTTTTTCCAAGTACACCGGGTATATGAATGATCAATCCTTTTTTTGCCTGTTTCATGGCAGGTAAAACCGCTTTTGTTACCAGAAAGCTGCCAACCAGATTCACCTGAAGGGTTCTCAGGAAGTCTTCAGTAGTTAATGTATCCATCGTTTTTATCAGCCCAATACCTGCAGCATTAATCAAAATATCAATGGGGCCGTCTTTCTGAATGGCAGTTATGGTTTCACCAATAGATGACTCATCTGTAATATCCAACTGAAACTGTTTGTCGGCCTGAATACCAGCCTGCTCACCTGTAGCTGCAAGTTTAACCGTATTTCGCCCCGTTATGTACACATGGGCTCCTGATACCTGAAGCAGTTTCGCCAATCTGTTTCCAATACCTCCTGTTGCCCCGATAAGNNAGTCCATAACATCATTTTATGGACTTATAAACAATATGTAACCCGTTTTGTTTTGTGATATCGTTATGAACCCTGAGGTTACTGTTATATTCCCACATCAGTTATTCAAAAAACATCCTGCACTTTCAGAGAAAAGGGTTGTATGGATGATAGAGGAAACCTTATTTTTTCATCAGGTTGCATTTCATAAACAAAAGCTCATTCTCCACAGGGCTTCTATGAAAGCGTATGCCGATTGGCTGACTTCAAAAGGATTCATAGTAGAATATTTAGCAGCAGCAGCCGGACCTGCCTGCGATATCAGGAAACTCATACAGTTGCTGGCAAAAAAAGGCATTCAAGAAGTACATATTGCCGACCCAACCGATGAATGGCTACTGAAAAGGATTAAGTATTCCTGTGAAAAAAATAAGATCAGATTTCACTGCTATGCCAATCCTAACTTCATTAATACTCCTGAAGAGATTGATGATTATTTCTCGAATAAAAAACAGTACTTCCAGACAGATTTTTATATCAACCAGAGAAAAAAAAGAAATATCCTTCTGAACGGAAATAATCAGCCTTTAGGGGGCAAATGGAGTTTCGACGCGGACAACAGAAAGAAATTCCCCAAAAATACCCCTGAACCTGGTCAGCCTTTTCCGTCAGGGAATTTATATGTAGCAGAAGCCATCACTTATGTGGAAGAGCATTTTCCCGATAACCCGGGCAAAGCAGGAAACCCGTTTGGCAACCACCCACATTTTTATCCGGTTACACATACAGAAGCAGAACGGTGGTTACAA
>DPWF01000310.1:1357-5972 GCA_003526435.1 Chitinophagaceae bacterium
AGCGATTTGCCTTATTTGGTGTATATGAAGATGCCATGGTGAAAGAAGCGTCTATTTTGCATCACAGTGTACTTACACCCATGCTCAATATTGGCTTGTTGGATCCGGGTAGTATCATTCAAAATGCTTTAGAGATAGCAACCCTACAAAATATTCCGCTCAATTCGCTCGAAGGATTCATCAGGCAGATACTGGGCTGGCGTGAGTTTATCAGGGCGGTTTACCAGCGTGAGAATATTACACAGAGAACACGAAATTATTGGGGATTCAAAAGAAAAATACCGGCTTCATTCTGGACTGGCACAACTGGTATTGTACCAATAGATACTGTCATTAAACGTGTATTGAAAAGTGGTTATGCCCATCATATAGAGAGGCTGATGGTACTTGGAAATTTTATGTTGCTCTGTGAATTCGATCCTGATGAAGTGTACCGCTGGTTTATGGAAATGTTTGTTGACGCTTATGACTGGGTGATGGTTCCAAATGTGTACGGCATGACGCAGTTTGCAGACGGAGGCATCATGACAACAAAACCTTATATCAGCGGCAGTAATTATATCATGAAGATGAGTGATTATGAAAAGGGAGACTGGCAGCAAATATGGGATGGACTGTTCTGGCGTTTCAAGCATGTGCATCGTCATTTTTTCCTCGGCAACCCACGGTTGGGAATGCTGGTAAAAACATTTGATAAATTGAAAGAAGAAAAGAAACAGGAACACCTCCATCATGCCACGCAATTTCTGCGCTCAATATCATAGCCTTATTTTCAAACATCAATAAGAAAAAGATGCAAAAGCGACCATGGAACAGGGTGAACTTACCAGTGTATTCTATTTGCAGTACAGATGGTAATGGTTTATTCAATATGCATATCATTACTTATGCCAACCAGATCAGCATGCATCCTAAACGTTTTGTATGCGGCATTTACGAAGGCACAAAAACATTAGAACATGTGATAGGTTGCAATGAATTTGTGTTGCAATTATTATCAGAAAAACAATACAGGCTGGTTAACTTATTGGGGAAAAAATCAGGACACCAGATTGATAAAATTGTACGGCTGGAAAAAAGAAACTTATTGAGCCATTGGAATGGATACCCGGTTTTGAAAGATGCACTTGCTGTAATGCATCTGAAAGCCGTATCCAGCTTCCCCGGAGGTGATCATACCGGATTTTTATGCGATGTAACAGCATATAAAAACCTGAACGAAGGGAATCCTTTAACCCTTGACACTTTGAGAGAACATAAACTGATCAGGATATGAATACGATCGACTTTCCTACCGACCTATCCGCCATCAAACAACGCGTGGCATCGGTTGATCCGGTTGCATATGGGAAAACCAGGAATTTTTTATGTGGTGCGGTGACCAGATTGTCTCCTTATTTATCAAGGGGTGTTATTTCATTACCACAGGTAACATCGGCTGTTTTGGAGAACTACACGGTTTTTCAATCTGAGAAATTATTACAGGAATTGGCCTGGAGAGAATACTATCAAAGAGTATGGCAGGTAAAAGAGGACTTGATTTTTACGGATCTTAAACAGGAACAACCCGAAGTAAATCATCATCAAATGCCGGAAGCGATACTGCATGCGGCAACCGGCATATCTGCGATTGATGAAGCAATAGAAAGATTAGGTGCAACAGGTTATATGCACAACCATCTCCGGATGTACACCGCTATGTTAAGTTGCAATATCGCAAAAGCCCATTGGGCAGCACCTGCCCAATGGATGTATTATTACTTATTAGACGGGGATCTTGCCAGCAATGCATTGAGCTGGCAATGGGTAGCGGGTAGTTTCAGCAGTAAAAAATATGTGGCCAATCAGGAAAATATCAACAGGTATACCGGCAGTAACCAATTGTCTACTTTTTTATCAGTCGGTTACGATGCATTTCAAAACATGCAGGTTCCTGATATACTGAAAGCCCGATGCCCTTTATCATTGTCTACTCATTTACCTGTTACAGATCAGCTAACTAAAAAAGGGCAGAAGCTCTTTGTGTACAATAGTTATCAGCTTGATCCCGAGTGGCACAAAGGGGAAGAAGGAACCCGTGTACTTCTGCTGGAGCCTTCTCACTTTGAAAAATACCCTGTTAGTGAACGTGTACTTCAGTTTATCATTGATATCGCCAGAAACAATATTCCGGAAATACAATTGTTTACAGGTTCGTTTCATCAACTCATTCAGGCTTTCCCTTCTTTCAGTGTTTATTATAAGGAACATCCACTGACAAAACATTACAGTGGTATAAAAGAAGAAAGGAACTGGATGTTTCCTGAAGTAACAGGATATTACCCATCTTTTTTCAGTTACTGGAAGAAATGTGAAAAGTATATGCGATAATTCCTGAAATTCGCGAATGACTATTTCTTCCATTGAAATTTATAAGTATTCCATCCCTATGGTGCCTTTTACCATTGCAACAGGCACCATGGAATATGCGCAGAATATTTTCATCCGTATACATACCAGCGATGGCATAACAGGTATGGGAGAATGTTCAGCCTTTCCCATGATTGCTGCAGAAACGCAGGCTACCTGTTTTGAAATGGCTAAAGATTTTGCCAGGTTATGGAAAGGTAAAAATCCACTTGAAATTGAAGAGCGCCTGAATGAGCTCGATCTTTTTACAGCAGGCAACTATACCGCCAAAAGTGCTTTTGATATGGCTTTGTATGATATCGCTTCACGTAAGGCAGATGTTCCATTGTATCAATACCTGGGCGGGCAAAAAAAGAGAATTGAAAGTGACCTTACCATAGGCATCAGCGATCCGGCCTCTATGGCTGCTACGGCTTTGGAGTTTAAACAGAAAGGTGTTAAAATGATCAAGGTGAAACTAGGTAAAGAAGTTTTCTCCGACATACAAAGAATAAAACTGATTCGCGAAGCGATTGGCCCCGATATTATCCTCAGAATAGATGCCAATCAGGGATGGAGTTATGATGATGCTGTTACCGCGTTAACAGCCATGGAAACCTACCAGATACAATTCTGTGAACAACCGATGAGAAAATGGAACGATGAACTATTACCTTCACTTTGTGAATTATCTGATATTCCTGTAATGGCCGATGAAAGTGTGTTTACACATCATGATGCACAAAGACTCATCAGGAACAAGGCCTGCGACTACATTAATATTAAGCTGGCAAAAAGTGGTGGCATACGCGAAGCCATTCGCATAAACCATGTTGCAGCGCAAAACAATATACCGTGTATGTTGGGTGGTATGCTTGAAAGCAGAATGGCCCTTACGGCTAAAGTACATTTTGCCATGGCACACGATAATATCCATTTTTATGATCTTGATACCTGTTTGCTCGGACATAAAGAGGATCCTGTTATTGGTGGTGTACGATACAATGGCATGGAACTGATACTTGATGATGGGCCTGGTATTGGAGCAGATGTTGATCCGATATTCTTTGCCAAACACAACGCTACCACCTGTATCGTATAAACATTTAGCAATCAGAAAAACAGATGAATATTCAACTTAGAAGCTGAACTGGATATTCGGCTTTATATCGCTTTCTCTCTCGTATCTTTGACAAAATTTTAGTCAGATGGAAGGAAAAAAAGTGAGTGAGAGTTTTACGATCATGAATGAACTGGTATTACCCAATGACACCAATACATTTGGTAACCTGATGGGTGGTCGTTTGATGTACTGGATGGATATTGCTGCGGGTATTGCCGCAGGGCGTCATTGCAACACACCCAGTATGACAGCATCGGTTGATAACCTGAGTTTTAAAAATCCCATCAAACTGGGTAATGTGGTGCATATTGAGGCCAAAGTTTGTCGCGCTTTTAATACTTCGATGGAAATTCATATCAAAGTGTGGGGTGAAGATCTTCTGCACCAGTACAAATATGAGAGCAATGAAGCATTCTTCACTTTTGTGGCACTTGATCCCAATGGCAAACCCAGAAAAGTACCTGAGCTGATCCCTGAAACTGAAGATGAGAAAAAATTATTTGATGGCGCATTGAGAAGAAGACAAATCAGGCTGATCCTTGCAGGGAAAATGAAACCCGATGATGCCAATGAACTGAAGGCATTGTTCATCAAAGAATAACTACACGCTTATTTATCAAGTTTTGTCAACAGATGATGTCTTCCCCGCATCATATAATCCTTGCTTTGTTCTATGGCATCCATTACCTGATTAAGGATCACCTCTACAGGCTGGGTATAATCAATTACCATGGGTTCTTTGAACCTGATAGATAAGGTTGAGCCTTTCTTTTTAAAGCTGAGTCCTTTTTTATTGAATGCGCGCCAAAAACCGTTAATAACAACGGGTACAACTATTGGCTGGTTATTTTTAATGATATGCGCCGTTCCTTTTCGTCCGGGTGCAAAAGGTTTGGTAGTACCCTGCGGGAAAGTAATCACCCAGCTTTTGGTTAGTGCCTGGTCGATCTTCTGTGTATCTGCTTCGTCGCGGTTTCTGTTTACATCCTGCCCATCAGAGCGCCATGTACGTTTTATGGTGAGGGCTCCAGCCAGTTTAAATAAACGACTCAGCCAGTTACCGTTCATGGTTTCTTCCGCAGCAACAAAGTATACGTTGGTAAA
>DPWF01000310.1:5982-8349 GCA_003526435.1 Chitinophagaceae bacterium
GAAGTCCGAGTCTGTTCTGACGTCTCCACTTTACGGCACAAAAAATATGAATGAATGTAATAACATCTGCAAAATAGGTCTGGTGATTACTTACAAAAAGCACATTTTTTTTGGGCAGTTTTGCCAGATGTTCTGTTCCTTCAATTTTTATTTTATTGATCCATGTAAGACCTGGATATGAAAACAACCCAACAACAGCATAAACGATCGAACGAATTACTTTAATATGTCTCAAACGTTCAGTTATCCGCATAAAGGTTAAAGTTGGCAAGTCGTGCAAAATAAGGAATGTAATCAAATTGTTAAGTGATTGTTCAAAAAATGCCACATATAGGTTAAAATAACAGTAACAGAGAAATACATTTGCGCAATAAATAAAATACCATGCCATTAGATACGGTGATATTTGATATTGACGGTTTGCTGATTGACAGCGAACCATTATGGAATGAAGCAGCTACAGAAATATTTCTGGAGTATGGCGTTAGCATGACAGAAGAGCAATACAAGACAACCACTGGTTTACGTACCAAAGAATTTGTACAATGGTGGTTCCAGTATTTTAATATCGGTGACAGTGAATTAAAAAGAGCAGAGCAGAAAATAGTAGCACTGGTACTGTCCAAGATTGAGCAAAAAGGAAAGATCATGCCCGGGGTTCACTATATATTTGATTTCTTCCAGCGGAAATCATTTAAAATAGGGCTTGCCACATCATCGCCACCGGCTTTAATTGATCTTGTGGTGAATATCTGTGGAATTGAAAAATACCTGCAGGCTACTGCTTCTGCCGAAGCATTGGCATATGGCAAACCGCATCCTCAAGTGTATCTTGACTGCGCCCAGGCGTTGGGTAGCAAACCTACTTCCTGCATTTGTTTCGAAGATTCTTTCAATGGTATGATTGCTGCAAAAGCGGCTCGCATGAAATGCGTTATTGTACCCCATGTATCGCAGTTAAAAGATGAAAAATGGGGTGCAGCAGATCTTAAACTTTCATCCTTACAGAATTTCGGAGAATTGCATTTTAATTTAGTCCATGGTTAATAGCCCATGGACAATGATCTATCAACTATGGACCAATAAAAAGCCCCGATCAAAATATGATCGGGGCTTTTTTATTTGAGACTAATCAGGAGATTAGTTTCTGCTTTTCAGATTTGGGTGTGGAGCTGGTACTGTGTTAGGACCCGCATCCAGTGTGCCCTGGAGATCTACTGTGTTAGCATCACCATCCTGACCATAAGTAAAGATGAAGCGGCTTTCAGAAACACCTTGTTTTTCAACCAGGTATTTGATGACAGCGTTTACGCGATCCCAGCTTAACTGCTGAGCAGCTTTGCTAGAAGCACCATATCCAATTACTTTAATATTACAAGCTGGATTTGCATTGATTCTTGCAGCAACACCATTCAGGATGTTTTGTGCATCTTTTGACAGTGTAGCTTTTCCTTTGAACTGGATGCTTGGTAAGCTTCCGATATTACACTGAGGAGCAGCTTCTGCAGGTTTCATGTTAGCGATCATGTCTTTGATCTCTTTGCAACAAGCTGGTTCAGGACAAGTTCCGATACCATCGTTGTTTACAGGGAAACATTTCTGTGCAGTCAGCAATTCTTTGTCTTTGTAATCAGGAACGCCATCACCATCAGTATCTTTTGCACGACCGTGAGAATCAACAGGAGCACCAGCAGGTGTGTTTGGCTCGAGGTCGAACTGATCTGTTACGCCATCTTTGTCTGCATCAGGCAGAACAACTTTTGGCATCTTCATGTGTGAAGGAGAGTTAAGTTCGCTGTACACAAAATTATTGGGGTTAAGCCAGTACAATGGTTGTACTTTCTTAGCAGTGTTACCAATGTTAACGTTTACACGTGCACTGGTGAAACCGATATAATCATTGTTGTTACCAGCTCTAACACCGTCCAGGAAATCGTAACCAGGAACAGTGAAAGTATATTTATGTTCCAGACCAATGTTTACTTTATTGCTCAATTTGAAAGCAATACCAGCACCCAGGTTCATACCATGGTAAAGCGTATATGCTTGTCTGCCATTGATGGTTGCACCACCAAATGTGGTAATGGTACCTGCCTGGCTATTAGGGAATACTTCATTCTGGTTATAGCCATAAAAATAGCTGTAACCGCCTGGTTGAGCACCACCTGGTCTTTTATACATTACGTTTGACGCATTTAATGCATAACCAAGTAATACGTACACATTTGTTTTAGGATTGCCACGGTAATGACTTGCAGCGTTCAGAGAAGCAATAACATCGAAACCTAACTGGTAAGTTCTGTTTTTGTAGTCAGGACGACCAACTGCTGCCTGATAAGCATTCGCTGTACCTGAGTTCCATAAACC
>DPWF01000310.1:8391-10567 GCA_003526435.1 Chitinophagaceae bacterium
CCTAATTTAGATTTAATGTCACCTGTGATAGATGACGCACCAAGACCAAATCCTAATTCCCACTGGCTACGAGGCTGAGCCGGGTAAGGATACTGGTTATTGATGAACTCATTATGCTGGGGTAATTTCTTTACTGAAATTTTGGATGTGTCTTTCCAATCCCAACCCCAATCTGTTTGAGCCATACCGATCGACTGTACCAGTACGATCAGCGCTAGTGCTAAGATGTTCTTTTTGCTTGCCATAATAATTGATTGATATTTAATGAGAACTTGTTGATATTAAGAAAACATTGCAAATTTAAGTCTTAGGATACAAATACCCAATTTTCTGAGGATATATTGTTTAACCTTTTCTTATACAATCTTCGTACCAGACTCAATTTCAGTCTAAAACGCTGCATATGTGCGTGTTATTATGCGGTCGTCAGACTATATTGCAGCATATTGTGACCAATGGAATTAGCAAAAAAGATAATATCTGAGGAATTAGCCCAGTTCGAGACCCATTTTCGCGAAGCAGTCAAGAGTCGGGTTGCCCTGTTAGACAGGATCATGCAATATATTGTTAAACGAAAGGGTAAGCAGCTCAGACCCATGTTCGTGCTCTTGAGTGCCAGACTGGGTGATGCGGTAAATGACAGCACTTATCGCGCAGCTTCTCTGGTAGAATTGTTGCACACTGCTACACTTGTACATGATGATGTAGTAGATGATTCCCTTGAAAGAAGGGGTTTCTTTTCCATCAATGCCCTTTGGAAAAATAAGATTGCCGTATTGGTGGGCGACTATCTTCTGTCGAAAGGTTTGTTACTGTCTCTTAATAATAAAGACCATGAAGTACTCCGGATTTTGTCGGAAGCGGTAAGACTGATGAGTGAAGGCGAATTATTACANNAAAAAGCCCGGAACCTCAACCTCAAAGAATCCATTTATTATGAAATAATTAATGGTAAAACCGCCTCTCTTTTAGCCTCCGCCTGTGCCGCAGGGGCATCCACTACCTTTACCGATCAGGATAAAGTAGAAAAAATGAGACAGTTTGGTGAAAAAGTGGGTATGGCCTTTCAGATCAAAGACGATCTCTTTGATTATGGCTCTATGGATATAGGTAAACCAACCGGGAACGATATCAAAGAAAAAAAATTAACGCTTCCTCTTATCTATACACTCAATAACTGTTCGCCCGATCTCAAAAGAAAAATTGTGTACATCGTTAAAAACGAAAACACGGAAAAAGAAAAAGTGAAATTTGTGATTGATGCTGTTACTGCATCTGGCGGTATCAAATATGCAACAGAAAAAATGTTCGAATTCAGAGATGAGGCACTCGCCATACTCCATGAGTTTCCACAAACACCTGTAAGAGATGCGCTGGAGGAATTGGTACGCTATACAACCGACAGAACCTATTAATGGAAAAAAGGTGGAACATATTATCAACTGATATCACCCGCACTGAAAGCCTTCAGGAGGTTTTAAAGATCAATAAAACCATTTGTTCCATTCTTGTTCAAAGAGGTATTGATTCTTACGATAAAGCAAAAGATTATTTCAGACCACAACTCTCCCAATTACACAGTCCATGGTTAATGAAAGACATGGATAAAGCAGTAGACCGTCTGCTGTCTGCTTTTCAGCAGCATGAAAAAATCCTGGTTTTTGGCGATTATGATGTTGATGGCACAACGGCTGTGGCAGCTATGTACCAATACATCAGCAGTATTTATGACAGCGTTGATTTTTATATTCCACATCGTTACCGTGAGGGATATGGAATTTCAAAAATAGGTATTGATCATGCAAAAGAAAATGGGTTTACACTGATTGTTTCACTCGACTGTGGTATCAAATCGGTTGACCTTATTGCTTACGCCAAAACTCTGGGAATTGATTTTATTGTATGTGATCACCATTTACCGGATCAGAGCCTGCCACCCGCAGTTGCTATTTTGAATCCGAAACAACAGGATTGTACTTATCCGTATAAAGAATTGTGTGGCTGTGGTGTTGGGTTTAAACTCATGACCGCACTGAGTGAAAAATTATCGTTGCCAGAAGATACTCATTTTGCTTATCTGGATCTGGTAGCAACCGCCATTGCTGCAGATATTGTTCCCATTACGGGAGAAAACAGAATATTGGCTTATTATGGATTGGAGAAAGTAAACCACAAC
>DPWF01000270.1:0-1647 GCA_003526435.1 Chitinophagaceae bacterium
CTACAGAACCGATTCATTCAATCGGGGTGCAAATATAAGCCATACCCGATTATTTTCAAAAAGGTATATGTCTTTTTTCAAAAAATCAATCCAATTCATAAATACCAGCCGCTGTTTTTTCAGCCAGTTTTTTGGGGAAAAGCCAAACCAGAAAAGCTCCTAGCTGGTTAATAAAACCGGTTATGACTTCCGCTTTTTTGGCGTACATGGCTTTTACAGCTATGGAAGCTACAGCTTTGGGTGTCATATTTACCTTTTCGGCTGCTCTTAATCCTTTTGCACCCACTTTGGCTCTTGCCGCAAATCCTGTATCAGTAGAACCCGGACTCACCGCCGTTACCGATACCCCTTTATTTCTGAGTTCATATCGCAGTCCGCGACTAAAACTCAGCATAAAAGATTTACTGGCAGCATAAGTGGTTAACCCCGGAACAGACTGGTAGGCTGCAGAGCTTACAATATTCAATATATAGGATGGTTGGTTTGTTTTTAATTGTGGTAGCAGCGTTCCGGTTAGCTCAACAGGTACGGTCATCTTTACCTGCATCATGGCTTTGTGTTCTTCTATGGTGTAATCTGTAAACGGACCGCTTAATCCATAACCAGCATTGTTCACCAGTATATTAATTTTAAACAGGTTGGTTTCAATCCAACTGTTTAATGTGGTAACCGCATTGGGTACAGCAAGATCAAGTGCCAGAAAATGCGCTTCGATGGCGTACTGTTGTTTTAATGTTTGCGTAAGTTTTTCCAGTAGATGGGCATCCCGGGCTATCAATAATAAATTCACTTTCCTTGCAGCCAGCTCTTCTGCAATGGCTTTGCCGATCCCTTTACTGGCACCTGTAATCAATGCATACTTCATGATGACAATAGGTTTGAATGAAAAAGGTCAACACAAGTTGACCTTTTAAAAATAATGTTTTCTCTGTCTTTTAGTGATGAACTTTCCCGGTAAACCTATGATAGAAAGGCGTTTTACTGTTTTCATCTTTTGGTTTGTATTTCCCGGTAACGATGGGCACATACATCACTCTTCTGCGGCTTTCTTCACCAAATTTGGGCGACTGTTTTACACGATGCCATAAACGACCATCATGTACCGATGNNCAAATCCAACTTCTCTTGGATCATCATTATTATCGATGAAATATTTTTTACCAAAAAGCAGTTTAAACATGCCCTGTTTGTGTGTGCCGGGAAGTACACGCAAACCTCCGTTTTCGAACATACAGGTATCAAGGTGAATACCTACGTTGAGCATAGGCATAATCTTCTGCCCCATAAAGAGGTCGCGAGGACTATCGGTATGCCAGCCCATTTGGGTAAATGTACTGTTGGGGGTATTGATATAGTTGTTGATAACCAATCCGTCTTTTTCATTTTCTGCAATACGACCTTCATACGGTTGAAGGAATGCAGTTAATGCTTTCAGGCGTTCGTCGCCCAAAAGATCATGGAGTGGATTGCTGTACAGTGAACTGAAGCATAAACGCTGTATCGTGGTATTGCCCTGATCGTCTTTACCGAATTTGAGCGGAATACCATTGATCTTATCTTTCTTTTCATCCAGCCACTGTTTTTCGAGTCGCTGAAGTTCACCGATGTACGTGGCCACTTTTTCTTTATCCAGAAAGTTGCGAAACA
>DPWF01000270.1:1677-2565 GCA_003526435.1 Chitinophagaceae bacterium
ACCATGCTTATCAAAAAAATCCAGTTGCTCGGGGGTTACCGTATCGCCAAGCTTAAAATGACTGTCCCATTTTTTCATTCTGATCCGGTTCGTTTAGTATATAACTGTAATGTTAATTATTTATTACAAAATTGTAAAGTATCAGGGCCTATAAAACAAGCAAAAATAAGCAAATTCTGGCCAGATTTCCCATTTATAATGGTACCAACGGCTTATTTTGCATTTATATGACACGTTGCATCAGGCGTTTATGCCTCTCTATCTTGTTTTTGCCCTGTTTTTCCACAGTCCTATCGCAAGATTCTTCTGAGCCCAAACCCAGGCTGGTTGTTTTTCCGGCTATAACACGCTCCATTGAAACGAGTTGGGCTTTTGGAGGGGCAGCATCCTATACATTCAGGGCCTCGCCAAAAGATACCCTTTCCCGAACTTCCAGCATACAATTCGGGGCGCTTTATTCATTACGTAAGCAATTGGTGAGCTCAGTCCGTGGTACCCAATACCTCCGGAACGAAAACTGGATATTAAACGAACAGGTCTCTTTCAGCTCTTTTCCCGATAAATTCTGGGGAATGGGTAAAAATACGGCAGATGGCAGTGAGGAAGACTATTCTTTCAAACAGGTGTATGTATACCTGCATTTGATGAAAAAAATTGCCCCCCGTTTATTTGCCGGGCTTTTATATGAATACCAGCGTGTTTGGGACATCAATTACAAGCCCGGAGGGTTGTTCGATCACAAACAGGTGACGGGCCGGTATAATTATCATGTATCAGGCCTGGGACTGAGTCTTACTTATGATAGCCGCAACCATGCATTTTACCCTGACAAAGGCTTTTTTGCACAAACTTATTTTAACCATTTCAGCAAACTAACCGGTTCCCAGT
>DPWF01000301.1:0-10294 GCA_003526435.1 Chitinophagaceae bacterium
CAATAAATTATTACAGGTTGCGGGTAATCTCATTTCAAATGCCATCAAGTTTACGCCCGTGAAGGGCAGTGTAAAAGTTGAACTGTCTATTCAAATATCAAAAATCAAGCACCTGATTATCAGGGTTCAGGATACAGGTAGTGGTATGGATGCTGAAACATTACAGGAAATTCAGAAAGGCGAAGTTTTGTCTTCTGATGGTACCAGTGGTGAAAAAGGGTATGGATTTGGACTGAAACTGGTAAAGCATCTCGTTGATAAACTCAATGGCGGTATTCGTATTGAATCTGAACTGGGAAAAGGAACATTATTCGAAATAAGACTGCCTATTAGTCACTAGTCATCAGTTATCCGATATGTATTATTTCTAAGCAACCTGTTTCCCGATCAGATCATCATATAAACAAAAATGATAGCTGATATTAATACCCACCAGGCAATAACACTTAAGACAGCAAGCCCTAAAGCCTGCATTTTTCCAGTAGTATTGAATTTCCCCATGAATCGGTAGTAAAAAATAGCCCGATATAAGATTTCGAAGACTGCGAATGCATAAATGGGCCATTTAATGGTTGGATCAACATGCAGTAATGCCAGTAATGGCGTCCATAGCATACATCGAACGAGATTGGTAAAACCGATAAGGTATAAATTGGCAACAAGGTGTTCAGTAAAATTGTATGGGCCACGCAAAAGTATAAGCCAGATTATCAGGCTAATATATGGAGCCGCAAACATGGCTACAAAATTGGCATACTTATTAAAAAAACGACCCACATTTGCCTGCCTGGTAGCTGCAGCAGAATAACCGGAAGCTGATTCTTTTGGAATAGGTTCTTTCTGGTAAGCATTAACAACATTCTGTTTGGAAGGCCTGACAGATTTGTTCGGGATAACAGAACCCATAAAAACATATAAAGCAGCAACAATGAGAAAGAAATTCAGTGGAGGAAAATATTTTTTTCTTTTGCCGCTCACAAATTCTCTGGCTACAGTACCCGTTTCTGTCACCAACGCTTTAAGTAATTGAAAAATGCCCTTATCTGCATGGGTAAAGTAATGAACCACGTCATGCCATATATCATGCAGGTTAAGCCGTTTCAGAGCAGCTTTTTGTCCGCAGTTTGGACAGAAGTTTTGCCCTGCAGACAATGGCAGGTTACAGTTTAAGCAGTTGTTCATGGTATTTACGAATATAATTAAGAATGACTGGTTTTCTGTTCTTTGAGATGAATTAAATGGAACTGTAATTCACTTATCTTTCATAAAAAAATCTCATGGATCAGGCAAAAGCAGATTTTATACAAGAAGGATTCTTGTCTTTACTTGCCGGTTTATCGCCCAATACGGAAGCATTGTGGGGCAAAATGAATGCTCAGCAAATGGTAGAACATGTTACGGGCTTCTTTTTAGTGTCGATCGGGGAAATGCGTTTCCCGCTGGTAACACCTGAAGAACACTTACCTAAATTCAAAGAATTTTTGCTGAGCGAAAAACAGTTCCGTGAAAATACAAAAGCACCGGTTTTACCGGAAGAGCCTTTGCCAGTTCGGGAACCAGATCTGGCATCAGCCATTCAACAACTCAGAACAGTAATAGAAAGTTTCTTTACCTATTTTAGTAATGATCCAGATAAAAAAACAATGCACCCCGTTTTTGGCTGGCTGAATTTCGAGGAATGGGTCCTGCTTCATTATAAACATGTAACTCATCATGCCCGTCAGTTCGGCTTGCTGGGTAAACCATGAACAATGGATTATAGTCCATTAGCTATCTCACCAAATAAAGCTATCAATCGTTAGCTTTGTCGCCTAAACGATTGGTATGTCAAAACTGGAAAATTATATTTTAGGAAAATGGATCACAGGCGATGGTGAAGGTCAACCCCTGTTTAATGCTGTAACCGGAGATCAAATAGCTACTGCATCAACAAAGGGTATAGATTTTAAAGCATTATTAGATTATGCTAGAACAACCGGAAACCCCGCACTCAGAAAAATGAGTTTTCATGAACGTGGTCTGATGCTGAGAAGTCTTGCCCTTCATTTGAGAAATCATCTTGATCGTTTTTACCAAGTAAGTTACCAAACCGGCGCCACCAAAGCAGATAGCTGGGTTGATATAGAAGGTGGTATTGGTAATTTATTCTCTTATGCTTCACTGCGAAGAAAATTCCCCGACGAATCATATTGTCTTGATGGGGAGCAACATATTTTAGGTAAAGCCAACACTTTTATGGGACATCATCTGCTTGTACCCAAAGAGGGGGTGGCCATACATATCAATGCATTTAATTTTCCGGTATGGGGTATGCTGGAAAAAATTGCGGTGAACCTTTTGGCGGGCGTTCCTGCCATTGTTAAACCCGCAACAGTTACTTCATACCTTACAGAAACAGTAGTAAAAGAAATCATTGCATCCGGTATTTTACCGCAAGGTGCGTTACAATTAATTTGTGGAAGTGCCGGCGATATACTTCAACATGTTACAGAACAGGATGTGGTTACTTTTACAGGCTCTGCTACTACTGGTTTAATGTTGAAATCAACTCCATCCATCTTAAGTAATAGTGTTCCTTTTACAATGGAAGCAGATTCATTGAATTGTATTGTCTTAGGTGATGATGTAACCCCTGATATGCCTGAATGGGATATTTTTCTGAAAGAAGTGAGAAAAGAAATGACCACTAAATGTGGTCAAAAATGTACGGCCATCAGGAGAATTTTTGTACCGGAAAATAAACTCGAAGATATACAGATGGCACTGGGCAAAGCCCTTTCACAAACAACCATTGGTAACCCTTTGAACGAAAAAGTGAGAATGGGTTCACTGGCCGGGTCATCACAAAGAGAAGAAGTAAAAGCGCAGGTACAGAAATTACTTGCTTCGTCGCAAATTATTTACGGGTCACTTGACAGCGTTGAACTGATTGATGCGGATGCAGCCAGGGGCGCATTTATCAGTCCTATCTTATTACTGAACGAAAATCCGTTCTATTCAAAAGAAGTACATGAGGTAGAAGCATTTGGTCCTGTATCAACATTAATGCCTTATAAACATATTGATGATGCTATACTACTGGCAAAAATGGGTAAGGGTTCATTGGTAAGTTCTGTGGTAACCGCTGACAAAAAAATTGCCAAACAATATGTATTGGGTGCGGGGCCTTACCACGGACGGATATTGGTATTGAACCAGGAATGCGCCAAAGAAAGTACAGGCCATGGATCGCCTTTGCCTTTATTGGTACATGGTGGACCGGGAAGAGCAGGTGGTGGTGAAGAGATGGGGGGGCTTCGTGGTGTAAAACATTATATGCAGCGTGTGGCCATACAGGGCTCGCCTGAAATGATTACAGCCATCAGTAATGTATATCAGGCAGGTGCAAAGGGGAACACAGGTGGCATACACCCATTCAAAAAATATTTTGATGAATTACAGATTGGTGATCAGTTGTTGACAGAAAAAAGATTGATAACGGCAGAAGACATAGACCAGTTTGCTGACCTCAGTGGCGATCATTTCTATGCGCACCTCCGCGACACTGATTTTTCGGGTACTATGTTTGAAAAGCAGGTGGCACATGGCTATCTCATCATGAGTATAGCTGCAGGTTTGTTTGTAAGCAGTTATGAAAAAAATCCTGTGTTATTGAATTATGGTATCGATGAACTGCGTTTTACCAAACCTGTTTACCCTGGCGCTGAAGTACAGGTGCGATTTACCTGTAAAGAAAAAATAAGACAGGAGAGAAAAGAACCCACAGATATTGATAAAGGTATTGTGAAATGGCTGGTGGAGATCATGGATGAAACGGGTGAGATTACAGGTGTGGCAACCATTTTAACAATGGTAGAGCGAAAGGATAAAAAAGATTGATTAACTTTAAAAGACACCTGGCATATTTTATTTTATCACGAGAACAGAAATAGTATGATTGAAGAAATTAAAGAAGGTTATGTGAAAGTGGAAAGAGAGCATGGTATTGCAACGATTGAATTTTATCACCCGCAACGCAATTCATTACCCGGACAGATACTTGATGCATTGGCAAAAGATATTCATAGTGAAGGACTGAACCCTGACACAAAAGTGATGGTGTTAAGGTCGGCGGGAGAAAAAGTATTTTGCTCAGGAGCTTCTTTTGATGAATTGGCATCCATTACTGACGAGATACAGGGCTCCAAATTTTTTAATGGCTTTGCAAAGGTTATCAATGCCATGCGAACAGCACCCCAGCTCATAATTGCACGTATTCAAGGTAAATGTGTGGGTGGGGGTGTTGGAATAGCTGCGGCTGCCGATTATGCAATTGCAGCAGAAGGGGCCGATGTTAAACTGAGTGAACTTGCTGTAGGCATAGGACCCTTTGTAGTAGGTCCGGCAGTGGAAAGAAAAATTGGTACATCAGCATTTTCACAACTGGCTATTGATGCTTCCATGTGGCGCCCTGCAGACTGGGCCCGCCGCAAGGGACTTTTTGCTGAACTACATGCCGATGTAGCTGGTATGGATGATTCGATTACCCGTCTCACTACTACTTTATCGCAATCCAGCCCCGATGCTATGCGCGAAATGAAAAAAATATTCTGGGCAGGTACCGAACATTGGGATGAATTATTAAGGGAAAGAGCCAAAATAAGTGGCAGATTGATACTTAGCGATTATAGCAAAAATGCCATTGCGCGTTTCAAAGACAAGCAGTCGTGATGGTGATGGAAAGGTTCAGAGAAGAAAATTTTATTTCTCTTTGTAATGAACTGGCTGTTATTGATGTGAGTTTTCAACAAATCATCAATGAGTATGGGTATGCTCCCTGTTGGAGCCGTAAGCCAACATTTTCTACACTCATTCATATTATACTGGAACAGCAGGTGTCGCTGGCTTCTGCAAAAGCTGCTTTTGATAAGTTGCAATCATATGACAGCACTATCAGCCCTGAAAATATATTACGCTTGTCTGATGAAGAAATGAAAGCCTGTTATTTCAGCCGGCAAAAAACAATCTATGCACGCTGTTTGTCTGAAGCGGTGTTAAGTGGTAGTCTTGATCTGGAAAGCCTGGTATATAAAGATGATGATACCATTCGCTTAGCACTTACCAAAATCAAAGGTATTGGTAACTGGACGGTTGATGTTTTTTTAATGATGTGTTTGCACAGCCCCGATATTTTCCCTTTTGGTGATATTGCTTTAGTGAACAGCCTCAAACACATAAAGCAGTTGCCATTGCATACAACAAAAGAAATACTGGTGTCTGTTACAGCATCATGGAAACCATACAGAACCATAGCCGCTTATTTATTATGGCATGCTTATATATGCAGGAAAGGAATAGTATTTCAATCAGCGTAATAAACCGGCAGACCAGTCAACAGCATATCTTGATTTCAAGTATTTAACACGAAGACTGACTAATTTTTCTGCTGTTTCTATTACTTTGTTTTCACGTGTATTAATCAGAAAGAGCGAGCTTTCACCATTCCTGAACCTGAGATATTCCGCCGTTAAAATGGTTTGAAAATTCTTTAAAGCCTGCTCACTGATGACTAATTGTTTTTGTAACTGCTGTGTTTCATTCAGGTAAGACCTGAGTTTATTTTCTGTTTCTCTTCGTTTTAGTGAAAGCTCATAATTGGTTTCCCTGATTTTGAGCACCGATTTTTTATATTCACCTCTACCTTCCCTGATAAATAGAGGCAACTTGAAGTCAATGCCCCATACATAATTATTCTGGAACAAGGCGCTGTTCCATCCTTTGAAAACATTGTAGCCCCTGTTCAGGAGATTGGCTTTTAAATCGATGGAGGGTAAAATATTCTGCTGTTTTAGTTTTCTGTCGATTTCGAGTGCATTTAATTTAAAATCGTAGATACGTAATTGCGGATTAGTTGTTAAAGCCTGTTGAATGAGAGCCGATTCATCGGGCAGTACAGCATATCGCGTAAAACCAGTGGTATCGGGAATGTATTGTGGAGAAATAAGGTAGCCACTGTCTCTTTCATCCCATACATAATTTGATAATTCAAGTGTACTATTGGTGAGCTGAAGAAGGGCTTCACTTTGCAAAAGTTGAAATTGCTGCACTTGTGTAAGTGCTTCAACGGTATCTACGGAAGCTCTTTCCCCATTTTCAAAACCAATTTTCACGAGCCTGAATCGATCCTGAGCAACTGTTACAAACCTTGAATAAATACGAAATAATTGGTAACTACCCGTCCATTGCCAATAAGCACCATAAGCATCAAACAGCAAATTATTAAGCGCATTTAGTTGTTCCTGTTCGCTTTGTTCGCGTAATACACGCGCCTGCCTTAATATGGCTCTTCTTTTATCAAGAACCAAACCTTTGGCTACAGGTAAGCTTATTCCGAGATAACTGGTTTGTCCGGCAGTTGATTCTGAACTTAAAAACTGACCACCATTATTTTCGAGACCTGCTTTAATATCGGCACCTATCCAGGTGGGTATTTTTATTTCGGGGTTTGTGTAGAAATAATAATTTTTTCCATCAAAAGTCTTCCTGCTGGCGTCCATTCCAATCATCGGATCAAAACCGCCTTTGGCACTTAATACATCTGCATCTGCCTTTTGTACATTTAGCTGAGCCTGCTTAGCCAGAGGGTGGTTATTACGAACCATTTTTATAAAATCATCCACATATAAAACCTGTGATGAGCAATAAAAGGTCAAGAGTAAACCAATAACGGTATAAATCAATTTCATGCTCGCTTATTTTCCTTTATCGTTGCCTGGGTTAACCGGTTGATAATATTCTGGCGGGAAACCATTGATGTTTCTCCATAACTCATAACCAACAGTTACATCTTTTAATAATGCAATACCATTGGCACCACCACCAATGCGCAGTTGTTTTGGCCAGGGTTTTTGGCCAGGATCCTCTGTTACCAATACCCTGAACCTGCCATTGATACTTACCGAGTTTTCGATAGCAGAAACGATTCCTCCAAAAGTACCATAAGAACTGGATGGCCAGCCACTGAACACAATGGCAGGAAAACCATCGAAAACAAAACGAATTTTTTGTCCTCTTGACAGCAGCGGCATATCCATTGGAGATACAAACATTTCAACTGCGTATTGAATTTTATCAGGTACAATCTCCACAATCATATCACCTTCTTTCAATATTTCTCCTATACCTGCTTTACGGGCTTTTGTAATTTGTCCGCTTTGTGGTGCTGTAACATAATAGAGTTTATTACGCATGTCGTAGTTGGCATATGCATTTTTAAGCTTGGCTACTTCAGCATCGTTACTTGCTTTATCAGAAATAGCACCGTATTGTTCGCCTCTGGCTTTGGCAATTTTATCGGCATATTCCTGCACTACTGAATTTTTTTCAATCCTCAGGGCGGTTAGCTCCTGCTTACTCTGTAATAATTTGTTTTCAGTACCAATACGTTTAGCTGTTGCATTCTGGAAATTTATTTTTCTTCTTTCATAATCTACCAGCGCAATTACACCGCTGTCTAACATGGCTTTTGCTGCATCAATCTGTCGTTTAGCAACGTTTAATTCATTTATTACGGCATTCAAATCCATGCTGTCGCTCTCTACTTTTAATTGCTGCTGCCTGAGTTTAATATCGAGCTGTGAAAGTTTTAATGTCCGCCCTTCTTCCAGTGCACCCACATGCAGATTGGCAGTTGCTGCCTTATTCTCATAACCGGCAGCAGCGCTTTCTTTAGCCGTAATCTGTATACCTGTTCTCTCCAGCAAAGCAGGATCAAAATATTCCACTTTTACCTCACCCAATTGTAAAATGGTATCTCCTTTTTGCACAAAATCACCTTCTTTAACCCACCATTTTTCAACCTTACCACCAATAACCGAGTTGAGTTGTTGGGGTCTTTGCTCCTGTCTTAAAGTGGTGATTAAACCTGTTGCGCGAATATTTTGTGTCCAGGGGAGAAACATCAATAAAACAATCAGCAGCAAAGAACCCCAAAGCCAGTTTTTTACCCTGCTTCTTCTTTTGATATGATATATGTTCTGAAACGATGGAATGCTGGTTTTATTTAATTCCTCTTCCGGTTCACAGGTAAGGTATTTACTCATATGATTAAGCATTGAGTTGTTTTGAAATATTTTCCCAACTATCAAAAGCCGTTACTTTTCCTTGCGACAGGTATAAAATTCTGTCGCACTGCTTAGCTACTTCTTGATCATTGGAAGTTATAAGAACGGTAGCTTCTCTGTCTTTTTTCAGGAAATCAGTCACCATCATTTTAAATTGCTTTTCAATTCCGTTAAAGGGTTCTTCCAACAATACTAATTGGCGCTTGCCAAGTAAGGCCCTGGCCAGAAGAATACCCTGACGCGTTTTCATGGGTAATCTTTTACCTGTTGGATCGAGCTGGGTATCGAGTCCCTGTGGCAATGATTCAAGAAAAGAACTGAGACCGCATTTTTCCATGATATCTGTAATATCAACCAGTCTGATGTCTTTATTACCCATGGTAATATTTTCCCACAAAGTGCCCTGGAAAATATCCTGTTGGCTTAAGAGTATTCCGGTTGAACCCCTGAGGCTGTTTAAATTGTAATTGCCAATAGGTATATTATTTACCAGTATACTTCCTTCAAAATTCTTGAAAGCACCAGTGAGTAATCTTAATAAAGTAGATTTTCCTGAACCCGAAGTACCCATGATGCAGATTTTTTCACCCGGGGTAATAGAGCAATTGATCTTATTGAGTACAAGCTGTTTATCAGCATAGCTAAAACTCAGGTCTGAGAAACGTATGGATAATGCACCACTGTGGTTATCTAATAATTCTGTTCCGCCTGTTTCGGTTTCACTTCCCGTTATTTTATCGAGCTTTTCGATAGAAGTGAGTGAGTCGTAAACCTTATCTAAGTTAACAATGAGTTTCTCTACGGAGTTCATAACAGTGAGTATAACAATCTCTGCTGCAATAAACTGTCCGATATTAATTTCCTGATCTGTAAGTAGTACCACACCTACGATAAGCATAGCAGCCGTTATAATAACTTTAAATGTTACAAGACTCCAGAACTGCGCGAGCAGTATTTTAAAGTATTGGGTTCTTGATAAGAGATAGCTGCTGACAAGCAAATCTGTTTTTTCGATATTCAGTGATGTGCCTCTAGAATATTTAAATGATTTGATAGATCTTGATATTTCTTCTAGCCAGGATGCAGTTTTGTATTTGTACTCGCTTGCAGCCATGCTGGCGGCAAAACCATTGGGAAGTGTGTTACGGAGTATGATATATAATAGCAGTAATAACAGCGCACCGAAGCCAATAAATACAGGATGATAGAATGACAAAAGAATAATGCCAAAAAATATCTGGATGATGGCAGATGGAACATCAAGCAGAATTTTCTCAATACCCTTTTGTAAGGAAATGGTATCGAAGAAACGATTTACCAGCTCCGGCAGGTAGTGTTGATCTAATTTTTCAATATTGAGTTTGGGAATGCGGTCGGCAAATTCAAAAGCGTATCGTGTATAAATTTTCTGCTTGATCTTTTCAATGATCTGCATTTGTCTTACCTGCAACAGGCCATAAATAAATACACCGGTTACAACGAGTACAATCAACACTATGATGGAGGTAGAAATTGAACCTGCCATTACAAAACTGATAATAGTTTGTATACCCAGTGGAAGGGATAATTGTACCAAACCAGCCAGTATGGAGAAAGCGTAAATTGCAGACACGTCTTTCCTGTCTAGTTTGAGCAACGCAAAAAATTTCCTGGCCGCACCCGAAGGTGAACCGATTGCTTGTTGAGCCATAGTACTGAATTGTCAAAGAAAGTTATGGTTATTACTGTGCAAAACAACATCCAATCAGGGTAATTGTTCTACAGAACAGTTCTTTTAATGGTTTTTAATACATTTTTATAAACTGAAACGGTAAACAGTCTGTGATGAGCTTTACTCATCACAGACTGTTTGAATTTAAAGATCATCATATTCATAGAGGCTGTCAATATTGGTATTGGCAGACATTTCGAAAACGGGTTTAATCAAACCATCTTTTAATCCATATACCCAGCCATGTAAATGAGGACGCTGCTCATTTTTCCAGGCGCGCTGAATAATAGAAGTTTTGGCAAGGTGCATTACCTGCTCCTGCACATTGAGTTCAACCAGGCGATCAAATTTTTGTTGTTCGTCGTTGATTGTATTCAGTTCATCACGGTGAATACGGTATACATCTTTAATGTTACGTAACCACATATTGAGTACCTGTTTGTAATCGTGGTTGGTCATTGCTGCTTTTACACCACCACAA
>DPWF01000301.1:10308-16903 GCA_003526435.1 Chitinophagaceae bacterium
ACTGCATAGTCTAATACACTCAACAGGTTTACATCGGTATGCACCACCATGTTGGCAATATTACGGTGAACAAAAATTTCACCAGGTTGCGTATTGGTAATTTCATTTGCAGGAACGCGGCTGTCACTACAGCCAATCCACAAAAAATCGGGTGTTTGTATTTCGGCCAGTCTTGAAAAATACTCGGGATCGAACTGCACTTTTTCACTTGCCCATGCTTTATTCTCTAATAATAATTTCTCGTAGATTTTCATTTTTATGAAGTTTTTGGAATAACAAATAGGTTATGCATCGATTTGCTGTGACTGGTTTTTATGTCTACCCTGATTTTTTTCAGGTGTGCATGACAAAGAAAGTTGTTTACCTCTTCTATTACATCTTTATCAATAAAATCGGCCCTTGTAGCATCAATAATTACATATGCGTTTGCAGGTACATCTTCCAGTTTCTTTTTCACAATAGGTTTATTTAAAAAAGAAACATCTTTCCTGAAGCGAATAAGATAATTGCCATCGTCATTTACAACCATTACAGCCGATCTGAAATTACTTCTTATCAGGAAGAAAAGTCCTACACCAATACCTACCATGATACCAATAAGTAAATCGCTTAGTAAAATGGCAGCAATGGTTACTACAAAAGGTACAAACTGATCCCATCCTTTACGGTAAAAATCTTTAAATAAAGTGATTTTTGCCAGTTTATAACCTGTAAAAATTAATACGGCAGCCAATGCGCTTAATGGAATTTTATTCAGGATAAAAGGAATAAACATTACACAAAGCATCATCAAAGTGCCATGAAAGATGGTTGACATTTTCGATTTGGCACCAGCAGAGATATTGGCCGATGTTCTTACAACAACAGAAGTAAGTGGTAATCCACCAATAAGACCAGACACCATATTGCCAACACCCTGTGCTTTTAACTCTCTATTTGTTGGTGTTACGCGTTTCAGCGGATCTAATTTATCAGCGGCTTCAATACCTAACAATGTTTCAAGACTAGCAACAATAGCAATGGTAATGCCTGATACCCATACATCTGGATTTTTCAGGAATGCGATATCCGGAAAAGTCAGGAAAGAAATAAAGGAACTCACATCTGTTGCTACCGGTAAAGCTACCAGGTGTTTTGCATCTAATGCATAAGCAGGTTGTGAGGCTTTAAAGTATTCATTCAGTAAAGTACCAATCAAAACAACCACTAATGGCCCAGGTATGAGTTTGAGTGATTTTTTTGATTTGATAAACTTACTTTCCCACAACATTAATAAAAGCAGGGAAATGGTGCCGATGATTAAGGCGGTTGGTGTGATGTACTTTACAGCACTGAACATGGCTGTAAAAGTATTCTCATGATCGGGTTGAATAAAGGATTCATCACCTTCAAAATCGGTATCATATCCAACAAGGTGAGGAAACTGTTTCATGATCAGTATAAGACCAATGGCGGCCAGCATTCCTTTGATTACTGAATTGGGAACATAATCACCAATAACACCCGCTTTAATAAAACCAAAGATTAACTGAAACAAGCCGGCAAGTACTACAGCTAACAGAAATGCTTCATACACCTGGAGTTTGGTAATAGCAGTGGCAACAATTACGGTAACGTACGCTGCAGGGCCGCTTACGCTTAGCTGAGATCCACTTAATGCACCAATAACAATACCACCTACCACACCGGCAATGATACCGGAAAAAAGCGGGGCCCCCGACCCGAGTGCAATACCCAAACAAAGGGGTAATGCCACCAAGAGAACAACAATAGACGCAGATACATCGGCACCTGCATGTTTTAAATATTTATTCATGCATTAGTTTATAATAATAAAGGTAGAAAAGCTTACTAGTCGGTAAAACGATTAGCAGTTGGGTGGAGGTACATGGATTTCCGTGGTATGATTCTGCGGAATTACATCGGCAGTAACCGGACGGATCAGACCAATACAGTCTTTCAGGTGTGTGATAGAGAGCTCAGGTGTAGAAATGAAATCGCTTTTTGATTCTGATTGTTGAGGCTCTCCGGAATGATCAAGGTTATGGGGTATTTCTTCTGTAAATTGGTTGGTGTACAGAAGCTTACCCATTTGTTGGATGGGAAGAATCTGGATGGCCAGTACCAGGATCAGAAAAATATTGATAATACGTTTACCCATAATGAGTTGCAAATGTAACCGCCCGTGAAACAACATACAAGCGTAAACATTTGTTTAACAAAAAAATAAGTTGACAACTATGTTGCAAACAACTGAAAATTAGTCGATTACAATCTTTTAGCAGAAAAAATCGGTGAAATATCGGGCACAATAGGGGAAGGCGGCCATTGAAAAATTCTTCAATGGCCACCTTCTCATCTTATATATTTAAGCCACCACAGGCACTTAATACCTGCCCGGTGATATATGAACTCATATCGCTGGCAAGGAAAAGGGTGGTATTGGCTATTTCTTCTGCCTTACCAAAACGACCTAAAGGTATTTTTTTGAGAAATTCGGTGGCACCATCTCCATCCTGTAAATAATGGGTCATATCGGTTTCAATAAAACCCGGAGCAATGGCATTGCACCTGATATTACGGCTACCCAGTTCGTGGGCTACCGATTTGGTAAATCCAATGATACCCGCTTTACTGGCTGCATAACTACTCTGACCTGCATTACCTCTCACACCAATGATGGAACTCATATTAATGATGCTGCCAGATTTGGCTTTCATCATCGGACGAATAACCTGTTTGGTCATATTGAATACGCTTTTGAGGTTAATATCCATTACATCATCCCACTGTTCAGGCGTCATACGCAGCAAGAGATTGTCTTTGGAAATACCCGCATTGTTTACACAAACATCAACGGCACCAAACTCTTTGAGTACATCGTTTACAAAACTTTCACTTTCTGCAAAATTGCCGGCATTGCTTTTCCAGGCTTTTGCATTTACGCCCAAAGCTTTTAATTGTGTTTCAAGTGCTGCTGCTTTTTCTGCACTACTGTCACTCACATAAGTAAATGCAATGTGGCTTCCATGCTCTGCCAGTTTTAATGCGATGGCCGCACCAATTCCTCTGGCTGCACCGGTTACAATAGATACTTTTCCTTCAAGTAGTTTCATAGTTAATGTATTTGATAGAATACGGCTACAAATAAAGTGAATTTATACAAAGAGTGCAGCATCGGGTTTGTAAAAAAAGACATGAAGCAGAACCGGATTATCAGAAAATCAATTATCACACTATACAATCATCTGTTTAATTTCATCAACATATTTTCTGTCATTACTTAACCTCGGTACTTTGTGTTGTCCGCCCAACTTTCCTTTACTCTTTAGCCACTGGTTAAATAATCCTGTTGGTACTGCATGTACCTGTGGAAGGGTTAATGCCATATCCTTATAACGTTTGGCTTCATAATCGCTATTCAGACTTTTGAGTGCACAGTCAAGCTCATAGGAAAAAGCATCTGTTGATGCAGGGGCCTCTTCAAACTCTATCAGCCATTCATGTGCCCCTTTGCTGTGGTCGCCAAAATATACAGGAGCGGCCGTATAATCTTTAACCACCAATCCTGTTTTTTCTGCAGCTATAGAAATGGCCTTATCTGCATTATCGGCAATTACTTCTTCCCCAAATGCATTAATGTATTGTTTTAACCTGCCGCTTACTTTGATCCTGAATGGACTGAGTGAAGTAAACTGAATCGTATCTCCTACAAGATAACGCCATAAACCTCCATTGGTACTGATGACCAGCGCATAATTCTTTCCGGTTTCTACTTTATCAAGACCAATGGTATGCGGTTCTTTTTTTCCATATTCTTCCACAGGCATAAACTCATAGAAAATACCATGGCTTAAAAAAAGCAACATGCCTTCTTCAGTCGGATCGTCCTGTGCAGCAAAAAAACCTTCGCTGGCATTGTACATTTCAAGGTATGTACAATCATTTCCAATCAGCTTTCTGAACTGTTCACGGTATGGAGTGAATGATACGCCACCATGTATATACAGTTCAAGATCGGGCCACACTTCTTTCAGTGTTTGTTTACCTGTAATCTCCAGTATGCGTTTAATTAAAACCAGGGTCCAGGTAGGTACTCCTGAAATAGAGGTTACTGTTTCAGGGATGGTAGACTGCGCCAGTCGTTCAATTTTTTCCTCCCATTCATCCATCAGGGCAATAGAGAGTTCGGGCGTTCTGATCCAGTTGGCCCAGATAGGGGTGTTTTGCAGGAGCACGGCACTCAGATCGCCATAATTCATTTCCTCATTTACTTTGCTGATCTGGTGGCTGCCACCTATCACCAGTCCTTTACCGGTAAGCAAATGACTTTCGTTATGATAGTTATAATAAAGTGTGAGCACATCTTTGGCTGCCTGGTAATGACAGTCTTCCAGACTTTCCTGTGTAATGGGAATGAATTTGCTTTTATCGCTGGTAGTGCCGCTACTTTTGGCAAACCAGTTTACCGGTGTGTTCCATAACAGATTCTGTTCACCCTGCATCAACCTTTCGATATAGGGTTTTAAATCATCATATTCATGAATGGGTACTGCCGCTTTAAATTTCCGGATATTAAAAAGAGAGGTGAAGCCATACTTACGGCCAATTTCGCTGTACTGCCCATGCGTTACCAGATCCTGTAATACTTCTCTTTGTGCAGCAATGGGGTCATTGATCCATTGCTCGATGCGCCAATGCCTGAACCGGGCCAAACGTGATATAGCAGGACTGAGCAGTTTCATGGTTGATAACAGCAAAATAATGAATCAGACTGATAAATACTAATCTGCGACTCTGTGGCTACAATTATTCCTGAATAAATAAGTAGCTGATTATTCGTGTAATGATGAAGGAGCCGTTTGTGTTTTTCCCATTTCAATGATCCAGTCTTTTCTTCTCAACTCAAAATTGGTACCCAGGTATAAACGTCTTACCTGTTCATCATCTGCCAGTTCTTCGGCAGTACCATGTTTAAATATTTTTCCTTCAATGAGGAGATAGGCTCGATCGCAAATAGAAAGGGTTTCATTTACATTGTGGTCGGTAATAAGGATGCCGATATTTTTATATTTCAGCCTGGCTACCACTCCCTGTATGTCTTCAACTGCAATAGGGTCCACACCGGCAAATGGTTCATCCAGTAAAATAAATTTGGGGTCAACGGCCAATGCCCGGGCAATTTCCGTTCTTCTTCTTTCACCGCCACTTAAACTATCACCGTTGTTTTTACGAACATGGTGCAGGTTAAATTCATCCAGTAACTGGTTCAGCTTATAGATGCGTTCTTTTTTGGTGAGTGAAGTCATTTCGAGTATCGCCAATATATTGTCTTCTACGCTTAATGTTCTGAAAACACTGGCTTCCTGTGGAAGATAACCAATACCCATCTGTGCCCTTTTGTACATGGGTAGTTTGGTGATATCGGTGTCGTTCAGAAATACCGAGCCCTCATCCGGTTTAATAAGACCAACCACCATGTAGAAAGTAGTGGTTTTGCCGGCGCCATTAGGCCCAAGTAAACCAACAATTTCACCCTGGTTCACATCAATACTTACCTGCTTTACAACGGTTCTGCCCTTGTAACTCTTGACCAGTTGCTGCGTATGTATGGTTAGGCTCAAAATCTTTGTTTCAACAAAAATAGGGCTTCTCATTTGCAGAAATGCACCTGCCTGCCGGATTAACAGATGTTTTTATAAAGCATTGAAGGCTGTATATTGCAGCCATTTAGAACCTGCAAGCAAGCTGGCATGAAGATTACAGAACATATTCAACAGGCAAAAGACACGCTTATTTCTTTTGAAGTATTACCTCCCTTAAAAGGAAAGACCATTGTTTCATTATATGATCACCTCGATCCGCTGATGGAGTTTAAACCATCCTGGATCAATGTTACCTATCACAGAAGTGAAACCATGTTCAAGAAAAAACCGGATGGTACTTTCGAGAAAGTAGAAGTTCGTAAACGACCCGGTACTGTTGGTATTTGTGCAGCCATCATGAACCATTATCAGGTAGATGCGGTACCACATATCATCTGCGGTGGCTTTACCAAAAGAGAAACAGAAGATGCATTGATTGATCTTGACTTTCTGGGTATTGATAATGTGCTGGCATTGCGTGGAGACGCTGCCAAAAATGAATCAGCTTTTGAACCCGAGATAGGAGGCAATCATTACGCACTTGACTTGATTCGTCAGGTGAATAATATGAACAATGGTTTATACATTGATGAAGACATCAAGAATGGTGGTAAAACCAAATTCTGTATTGGAGTAGCGGGCTACCCTGAAAAACATTTCGAAGCACCCAATTTGGAAATTGATCTTGCCAAACTCAAAGAAAAAGTAGACGCAGGGGCAGAATACATCATGACACAGATGTTTTTTGATAACCAGAAGTTTTTCGATTTTGTAAAAAGCTGTAAAGACATGGGCATCAATGTGCCGATTATTCCGGGGTTGAAACCCATTACCAATAAAAAACAATTATCTGTATTGCCACGTATTTTTCATGTGGATATTCCAACCGATCTTTCTAATGCCATCATGAAATGTAAAACCGATGCTGAATGTGAGCAGGTGGGAACAGA
>DPWF01000301.1:16943-17100 GCA_003526435.1 Chitinophagaceae bacterium
GAACTGAAAGCATTTGGCGTACCAGTATTACATTATTATACATTGGGAAAACCCAAAGTAATCTGGAACGTGGTGAAAGAACTCGTTTAAAATAAAAGTCCCGGTCTCTGCAGACCGGGACTTTTATTTTCTCGCAGTGTTGCTCTTATTATGTAAA
>DPWF01000349.1:0-698 GCA_003526435.1 Chitinophagaceae bacterium
AACCGATGCATTTGAGTTTAAATACCTGATCAGCGGCACGGTAACTTATTTTATTGGTGAAGAGTCTTTCGATATGGAAGAAGGGGATTCACTTTTTTTTGATGCGGGAGAATTGCATAATCCCATCAATAGAGGAACAGAAGATGCACTCATGCTCGTGATCTACATCTTCAAAAATAACCCTGTATAACGCTTAACAATTTGTTGACAAAAGTTTAATATTTATTAATTACTACGACCTTTTGTACTTATTAGTTAAGTAATACTTTACTTTTCCTTAACCTACAGCACATTTTACCATAACATTCGCAGGATAGGTTTGTGGCCTAAAAAAAACATAACCTGCTTATGAAAGCGCAAAAACCTGTTTGGCGCAGCATGCGTTTGGCCTTTTTCTTATTGGCCCAACTCATTAGCTTCTGCACCCTGGCTCAAACGAATGTTACTATCAGGGGTAAAGTGTCTGACGCAATTACCAAGAAGCCGATTGAAGGCGTAAGTATTTCAAATAAGAGCAACGGTGTATTTACCAATGCGGAAGGAGAGTTCTCCATAATTGCGGCAAGTGGTTCTCAGATTACCATCAGTTCGGTTGGCTATACGACTATTAAACAGTCTGTATCAGGCGAATACCTGAACATTTCATTATCGCCTGCTACACAACAACTAGATGATGTGGTGGTAACGGCATTGGGTAT
>DPWF01000349.1:712-7892 GCA_003526435.1 Chitinophagaceae bacterium
AGAAAAAAAGAAACTGGGTTATGCTTCACAGGAATTGAAGGGAGAAGCATTAACGACTGCAAGAGAAACCAATGTGGTAAACCAACTCGCTGGTAAAATTGCCGGTGTTACTGTTGTGGGCAGTAATTCAGGTATTGGTGGCTCTGCCCGCGTAACCATTCGTGGCGAAAGATCCATCGATCTGAATAAAAACCAACCTTTGTATGTGATTGATGGTGTACCCATCAATAACTCTTTAACAGGTGGTTCAGGAAGAAATAACCTCGAAGTAGATTTTGGTAACGGTGCCAGCTTTTTGAATCCGGATGATATTGAATCCATCAACGTATTGAAAGGACCTGCTGCGTCTGCATTATATGGATCAAGAGCGGCCAACGGTGTAATTGTTATTAAAACCAAATCGGGTAAAAATGCAAAAGGAATTGGTGTAGAAGTAAACAGCAATTTCACTATGGAAAAACCATTGCGATTACCTGATTACCAAAACAAATACGGACAGGGAAATGGTAACGGCGGTGCCTTTGCTTTTGTAAATGGCGGTGGTGCAGGTCTTACAGACGGTACCGATGAATCATGGGGACCTGCATTTGCAGGACAATTATATCCGCAGTTTAATTCTCCACGTACTTTGAATGGTCAGGTTATTCCTTTTCTGGGAGGCGACCTGAATGCACCTGCTGGTAGTGTGATCACGGCTACTCCATGGGTGAATGATGCAGATGGTGTAAAGAATTTTTTCCAGACAGGAACCACACTTACTAATAATGTGGCACTGGTTGGTGGAAATGATTTTGGCGATTTCAGATTGTCATACACCAATCTTGATCAAAAAGGAATAGTGCCTAATACTGATTTAAAAAGAAATTCTGTTTCTTTTGGCGGTGGTTATAACCTCACAGATAAATTTTCGGCAAGAGCATTTGTAAGTTATATCAAGAGTAACAGTGGAAACAGACCCTCTATCAGTTATGGTACAGAGAATATCATGTACCTGTTTAACTGCTGGTTACCAAGATCTGTAAAACTCGATGAAATGAAACGCTTATGGCAACCAGGTCTGGAAAACAGAAAACAATTCAGTTGGAACTATAACTATCATGATAATCCTTATTTAACAGTATATGAAAATACCAATGGCCAGAATGTAGATCGCATTATTGGTAACGTAACACTGAAATATGATCTGTTGAAATGGTTGAGTGTACAATTCAGAACAGCTACAGATTATTCAAGTGAAGTTAGAATGTATAAAAGGGGTTTCAGTTCACAGCGTTTTCCCTTTGGTCAGTATCGTGAGGCACGCGTGATAGCAGAAGAGAGAAACTCCGATTTCCTTTTCAGTGCCAATAAACAGATCAATAGTGATCTTACTATTTCCGGCACATTCGGTGGTAACCAAACCATTCAAAAAAGCGATTATAATGAATTGAATGCGGGTCAACTGAATATCCCTGGTATTTATAAGCTCAGTAATAACCGTGTTCCGCTTGATGTAAGTCAGTCAACATCTGAAAAAAGAGTGAACAGTCTTTATGGCTCTGCACAGGTAGGTTATAAGAATTATCTGTTCCTTGATATTACGGCACGTAACGACTGGTCCAGTGCACTTACATTACCGGCCAGTCTGAAACTGTTGGGTAACGAACAAAACTCATTCTTCTATCCATCAGCAGCATTGAGTGCTATCGTGAGTGATATGGCAAAGCTGCCATCATATATCAGTTTTGCAAAACTGAGAGCCAGCGTGGCACAGGTAGGTAATGATACTGACCCATTCACATTCACACAGGCATTTAATCCAGGTACAGCATTCGGTACGGCCCAGATATATGGTGAAACAGATCGTTTGGCAAACCTGAGTCTGAAACCAGAAATCAGTACTGCATTCGAAATCGGTGCAGAAATTAAATTTCTCAAAAATAGAATCGGTCTTGATTTTACTTATTATAACAGTAGCACCAAGAACCAGATCATCAATATTCCTTTGTCTAATACAACAGGATACAGTAGCAGGGCCATCAACGCAGGTATGATTAAAAACTATGGATTTGAAGCCATGTTGAATGTGGTGCCTGTAATTACTAAAAAAGGATTCAAGTGGTCAGCCGATATTAACTTTTCAGCTAACAGAAGTAAAGTGGTTTCACTGTCTGATGGTTTAACCAACCTTGTTATGGCAAGCAGAAGAGTGAGTATTGAAGCGCGTGTTGGAGAAAGAATGGGAGATATGTATGGTATTGGTTTTGCCCGCGTTCAGAGCACAGATAAAACAGCGCCTTATTATGATGCCTCAGGAAAATATACAGGTCAGATGGTGTTTAATAACGGTCGCCCTATTCCAACCACACAACGTATTAAGTTGGGTAATTATAATCCTGATTGGTTAGCGGGTATCAACAATACACTTACCTACAAAAATTTCAGACTTAGCTTCCTGTTCGATATCAGACATGGTGGAAAAGTGTATTCTGAAACACAAACGGTAGGTCGTGAGGGAGGTATTATTACTGAAACACTTGAGGGCCGCGCAGATGGATATGATCTTACAAAACCAGGTAATGGTGTAATTGGTCAGGGTGTAGTGCTTAATACAGATGGATCATTTAGTCCAAACACAGTTCAAAGAACTGCACGCGAATGGCATACTGCCTGGACGGGCGGACGAAACATAGCAGAAGGTGTTATGTATGATGCCAGTTTTGTAAAACTGAGAGAAATTCAGGTTGGGTTCACTGTTCCCGACAAATTATTCAGGGGTACCCCATTCAGAGGTGCAACTATCAGTCTGGTGGGAAGAAACCTGGCACTGTGGACAAAGGTTCCGCATGTTGATCCCGAAGTAATGTCGTTTACAGGAGGTACAGCTTTACCAGGTATTGAATACATGTCTATTCCTTCATCACGAAGCTTCGGCGTAAACCTCAGCTTTAAATTATAACCTGAAAATATTAGTGATATGAAAAATAAATTTCTAATCATAGGATCACTGTCGTTGCTGACACTTGGATCATGCACAAAGAACTTTGAAAAAATCAATACCAATCCCAATGTTCCGGGTTCTGTAACACCAGATCTTTTGTTGTCGGGTGTTATCAAGAATGCCATAAACGACCAGGTGAATGAAGCCTGGGGAATCGGGAATATTGTTGCTCAACACACTGCCAAAATTCAGTTTGTCAATGAAGACAGGTATTTGTGGGGAGAAAGAAATGGTGTTTGGAACAGTGTATATGGTAACATGCGTAACGTTCAGAACATGATCGATCTTGCCACTACATCTACACCTGTGCAAAATAATTACCTTGGTGTAGCGCTGATCATGAAATCATGGATGTTCTCGCTTGCAACTGATGCATACGGAGATATCCCATATTCAGAAGCAACAAAAGCAAAAACGGGTTCGATATACACACCTAAGTACGACAAGCAGGAAGATATATATACAGGACTCCTCGCTGATCTGAAAAAAGCCAATGATATTTTGGGTACGAGTAGTGAAGCCATTGGTGGAGATATTCTGTACAATGGTTCGGTTGATAAATGGAAGAGACTGGCTAATTCACTTCGCCTCCGTTTATTGATGCGTTTGTCGAAAAAGAAAAATGTGAATGCAGAAATGCAGGCAATTATTGGCAACCCAACTGCAAGTCCAATTTTCTCCAGTAACAGTGATAATGCTGAATTGAAATACCTGGCTGATGTGCCAGCCAATCAGTGGCCTTTATATAGTGCCCGTGTTGGTTCATTCGATGAATTCAGGGTGAGTAAAACATTAAGCGACAGACTTACTGCCTTAAATGACCCACGCTTAGCTGTATTTGGCCGTCCATCGCAAAAGTCTGTAGCGGCAGGTACTCCTAAAATTGAAGGCATCCCAAATGGCTTGGGTGATGTAGCAGCACTTAATTACAATGGTGGACCTCAAGGTGTATCACGTGTTGGTTATAGTTATGCTTGTCTGGTATGTAATGATGGAGGACAGGCAGCGCCACAACCCAATGTGGCCAGGGGATTAATCATGACCTATGCTGAATTACAGTTTATACTTGCAGAAGCTGCAGAAAAAGGAATGATTACTTCAGCCAGCACTCCTGAAGATTATTATCTGCGTGGAATACAGGCGAATTTTAGTTTTTACAACGGTATGATTCCAACACAGTACGGAATCAACGTAACTCCACCAGCCGGTTACTATACACAAGCAGGTGTAGCGTATGCAGGTACGCAGACAGAGAAGCTTGAAAAGATTGCATTGCAAAAATGGGTAGCCCTGTTTTTTAATGGACTTGAAGCCTGGTTTGACTGGCGCCGTACCGGAATGCCAGCAATAATACCGGGTGCTGATAACCTCAATAATAATAAAGTTCCGCTTCGTTATATCTATCCGCTTTCAGAACAATCACTGAATGGAAAGAACAGAACTGAAGCTGTAACCAGACAAGGAGCAGACGACCTGAATACTGCGATATGGATTATTAAGTAGAGTATATAAAAGCTGGGAAAGGTTTATTGTTAGTAGAGAATGGCGTAACAAATGGGTTACGCCATTACTTCAACCAGCTTCGCCGGATCGTTTGGTTTGTTAATGCATAAATCTTATTCTATGACGGTCGATATCATCGATGCACATATTGAAAACATACTTACACTATATAAAACTTATGGCAATGAAAATTATATAGGTGAAAATGTGTCGCAGGTAGAACATATGTGTCAGTGTGCGCAATTGGCGGAAGCGGAAGGTTATGATGATGAAGTAATTCTCGCAGCTTTTTTTCACGATATCGGGCACTTGTGTGAACATATCATGGATGTGCAATATATGGATGATTATGGAGTAGCGGATCATGAAAGAATTGGAGCAGCTTACCTGTTAGGAAAAGGTTTTTCTGGTAGAATCGCGCAACTGGTGGCTTCGCATGTAGCAGCAAAACGTTACCTCACCTTTAAATACCCGGAGTATTTGAGAAGCCTTTCAAAAGCAAGTCTTGAAACCTTGCAATTCCAGGGTGGAGTGATGTCAGCAGAAGAGGCTGCTGACTTTGAGGCAGATCCTTTGTTTGATTTATATATAGCCTTGCGCAAATGGGATGAACAGGCTAAAACAGAAAACGTTCCGTTGCCAGCACTTGAAACTTATGCAGAACGTATGAAAAATCATCTCTTAAAACAGCATAACCTATTAGCATGAATAAAACAGCATTGGTTGTATTTGATATTGCAGGAACAACAGTAAGTGACGCGGGTAATATTAATGATTGTTTTCGCAATGCTTTCACAGAAGCAGGTATTGAAGTCGAGAGCGAAGAGGTAGATACAGTAATGGGTTATCGGAAAATAGACGCAGTAAGAATCATTGTTGAAAAATACAGTGAACTGAGCGGAGCAGAAAATGAAAAACTGATTGACCGTATTCATACACGTTTTAACGAACTGATGGTTGCTTTTTATCAGGAAACAGAAACGTTAACACCACTACCTTACGCAGAAGATATATTTAAATGGCTGCAGGAGAAACAAATTAAAGTAGCACTCAATACAGGTTTTACACGAGTAATTACAAACGCACTTCTTGCAAGGTTAGGATGGAATAATCACCCAGATATAAATAAAGTAATCTGTAGCGATGAAGCAGTTGAGGGAAGACCGGCGTCATATATGATTCAATACCTGATGAATGAACTGCAGGTTACAGATGTAAAAGAAGTTGTAAAAGTAGGTGACACAGAAGTCGATGTAAAAGAAGGAAGAAACGCTGGTTGTGGATTGGTAATAGCTGTAACAACAGGAGCTTACACGAGAGCGCAATTGGAGCAGTGCCAGCCAGATCATATTATTGATTCGCTGGAGCAGTTAAGGACAATACTTTAATTCATAAGTATGCCCTTTAACCAAAACTATGCTTCAAAAAAAGATATTCAGGTTGCTATATATGCTGCACTTATTTGTTTTTTAACCTACGCATCTGTATATGCTTTTCGTAAACCCTTTACGGTAGGCGTATTTAGTGGTGAAAAAGATGTTTTTGGTCTTGCATATAAAGATGCATTGGTCATTTGCCAGGTGCTTGGGTATATGTTTAGTAAATTTTACGGCATAAAATTTATTTCAGAACTGGCTCATATCGGCAGGGGAAAATTGGTATTGTTGCTATTAGGTATCTCATGGTGTGCCTTATTATTATTTGCAGTGGTACCGTCTCCTTGGAATATCGCTTTTCTTTTTGTAAACGGCTTTCCTTTGGGAATGATCTGGGGAATCATTTTTTCTTTTGCAGAAGGAAGAAAAGCAACAGATTTTATTGGAGCTGCTTTAGCAGTAAGTTTTATTTTTTCATCCGGCTTCGTTAAGTCAGTGGCCAAATGGTTACTGCTGAATATAGATATTGCAGAGAAGTGGTTGCCATTTGTAACAGGACTCGTATTTATGTTTCCGGTACTGATACTTGTGTATCTCCTGGAACAGATACCGCCACCTTCATCAGATGATCAGGAGCATAAAGTAGTTCGTGTTCCCATGGATGGACATCAGCGAAAAACTTTCTTCAAAAATTTCAGTATAGGTATAATGTTACTGATTGTTGTATATGTTTTTCTGACCATCTTCAGGGATATCCGCGACAATTTTGCCGCAGATATGTGGAACGAACTCGGGTATGGTAACGAGCCGGGCGTATTTACCAATACTGAGATTCCGGTTACCATTTCAGTATTATTACTCATCAGTACGATGATGTTGATTCGCAACAATCGTAAAGCATTTATTATTACACACTACCTTATTATAGCAGGTTTTTTATTGGCGGGTATCAGTTCACTTTTGTTTTCACTCGGTTTCCTGAATCCTTTCGCATGGATGGTTGCAGTTGGATTGGGATTATATATGGGTTATATTCCTTTCAATTGCATTTTATTCGATAGAATGATAGCTGCATTTGGTACAGCAGGCAATGTTGGATTTTTAATGTACCTGGCCGATTCATTTGGTTATTTGGGTAGCGTAGGTGTTATTGTCATGAAGACCGTGCTCAAAATAAAAACGCAGTGGACCGATTTGTATAGTACGGGTGTTGTATACCTATCAGCAGTTGGAATATGCCTTACTATAACTGCAATGTTTTATTTCATCAGAAAACTAAAATCAACAGTAGTATATGAATCATAAAACAGCCATTGTTGTT
>DPWF01000243.1 GCA_003526435.1 Chitinophagaceae bacterium
TATTACAGCCTACGATCAATATGCAGTACAGGCCATTAAATATGCTGCACTTGATTACCTGTTAAAGCCAATTGATTCCCAGGACTTAAGTAAAGCGGTTCAGAAAGCCACTGTAGCATTATCGTATAAAAAACAAAATGAGCAGTTGCTTTTCCTCATCCGTGAACTATCATCAGGCAAACCCAAAAAAATCGCATTGCCTACACAGGAAGAAATCCGGTATGTGGAGGTATCTGATATTGTGAGATGTGAAGCCAGCAATAATTATACTTTTATTTTTCTGGCTGATGGTGAAAAAATACTGATCGCCAAAACATTAAAAGAATATGTCGACATACTGCCTTCTACTGAATTTTATCGCACACACCAGTCGCACCTGGTCAACCGATCATATATTAAAAGCTGGTTGAAAGAAGATGGTGGCAAATTGTTACTGACCAATGGAACCACCATACCTGTTTCAAGGGTAAACAAGGAAAGAATCAAGGGGCTACTGAAATAATTAATTACGACTTCCCATACAAGAAAAAACAACCAGGAACCCAACATAAGAACCAATACAGGGTTTACCTATTGGTTGCCCCAACTATCCATTTTTTTGAAATTATATCTGTTTTTTTCATAATTTTCATTTCAACCTGGAATTGCTTCTTCTAAAACCTGCCGTAAAATCCGTTCTATGCAACCAATGAACAGACATTATTGTCTGTGTAAATGAATTTGTCTGAAGTGAGCCATTCATGATAGGAGTAACCATTTTTATTCGTTCATCATGCAGAAAACCCTGTGTTTTTCTGTTACTGCTCTTTTGTTTGGGTATCCAGACTACTATGGGACAATGTCCGCCGAATATTGGATTTGAAAAAGGAAGTTTTGAAAACTGGGAAACATTAAAAGGACGTATCGAGAGAGACGGAAGCATTAATATGACTGTGGTTTCACCCGATCCCAGTAACCATCGTATTCTTGATGCCTCATTAAATGCCAAAGAAACCGATCCATTCGGAGGTTTTCCTGTAGTTTGTCCGAACGGAAGTGGTTTTTCTGTGAAATTGGGTATGGAACAGGGTGGTTCAGATGCGCATGGCCTTCGTTATACCTTTACAGTTCCACAAACAAATGCAGACTATAGCATTATTTATAACTATGCGGTGGTTCTTGAAAATCCAACACATCAGCCGCATGAACAACCACAGTTGTCGGTAAAAATATTTAATGTAACAGACAACAGATATGAAGACTGCGGTTCTTTTCAATTCATTGCTTCTGCCGACCTTCCGGGCTTTCAACTTGCAGGAGGTTCTAGACCGAATGTTTTTTATAAAGACTGGGCCCCTATTACATTAAAACTACCCAACTATGCAGGTAAAACCCTGCGCCTCGAATTCACGGTAAATGATTGTTCATTGGGGGGGCATTTTGGCTATGCTTATATTGATATCAATGAAAACTGTGGCACGCCTATTACCGGTAATGTATTGTGTAATGATGTTCCGAAACTTACCCTCACCGCCCCTTATGGCTTTATGGGGTATAGGTGGTTTACAGAAGATTTTTCGCAGGAGCTAGGCAAAAACAACACACTCAAACTGAGCCCGGCTCCGGCACCAGGTACACGTTTGGCCCTGGAGATTATACCCTACCCCAACGAGGGTTGTCTTGATACATTATACACCACAGTGATGAAATCAGACGATCCGTTTGATTTCAAACTCAAAACAGATATGGAGGCCTGTGAAACACCAGGGCTTGACTTAACATTACCTGCACTTATACAAGGCAGTACGCCGGGTATGGTTTACAGTTATTTTGCAGACATCAATGAATCAATCTTTGTATCAAACCCCAAAAAAGTAGTCACCGCGGGAACATACTATATCAAGGCAGTGAATGCAGCAGGTTGCACTGATACCAAACCCTTTGATGCCGTTATCAGGCGAAATCCGGTTGTGAAAATCTTACGTGACCATGCAGAGTGTATTCCCAATACCATCAATATTACCACACCTGATATTACACAGGGGAGCGATCCCGGACTTGTTTTGAGTTACTGGGAAGATGATAAAGCTACCAAAGCAATGGTCAATCCAGCGGCTGTGAGTAAATCCGGATTGTATTATATCAAAGGAGTCAATCAATATGGCTGTTCAAATATTCAACCCATTTATACTTCTATAACGGCTCCGCCGGTGATTGTTACAAATAATTTTACAGTTTGTGGCGAATTAAAGCTTTCTTCCGTGAATCCGGTAGAAGGCAGCGATGTTACAGCAACTGCCAGTTACTGGCGTGACGCGTCCACTTCTATTCCGATACCACCTGACTATGTTTTTACCCAGACTACCGATTATTATGCAAAACTCAGTTCAATAGCAGGTTGTGCTGTTAAAAAAGTTGCAAAAGTAACGGTCAACCCGCTTCCTCACTTTACGGTTACCCCTCCGCAATCGGTTCGGATACCACAAACCATTAACCTGGCCAATACAGTTCCTGCAAGCGCCAACTGGACCTATTCTTACTGGGAAGACAGTGCTACTACCAAACGCCTGATGAATCCTGAAAGGATCATCAAATCTGGCACTTATTATATTAAAAGTACCAACAGCTATAACTGTACCGTTACAAATCGGGTAGAAGTAGATATCCAGGATGCCATCATCACACCTGCCAATGTATTTTCACCCAATGGCGATGGCATTCACGATAGCTGGCATATTCCACTCATTGAATACTATCCTGATTCTCAGATTGAAATTTTTACCCGTAATGGGCAGTCCGTATACCGTTCAAAAGGGTATACACCTGTATGGGATGGCAGATCAAATGATGGTAAAATTGTGCCGGTAGGTGTTTATTATTATGTGATTAAGCAAAATGCCAAACAGAAACATATTTCCGGAACGGTTACTGTGGTTTATTAAGAGCAGCAGATGTAGCTAGTAGCTCCAAAAATCTCTCCCCGGCATTCACATCTCCTTTCTGTATTTTCGCCAACAATCTTTTTCTGTTATGGATGTGAAGATAGAAGCATCATGGAAAGATGTTTTAAAAAATGAATTTACCAAACCCTATTTCTTACAGGTAGTTGCACACCTGAAAACAGAAAGGGCTACAGGTGCTGTTATCTATCCGCCGGGGCAATTAATTTTTAATGCTTTCTCCACTACCCCATTCGACAAAGTAAAAGTAGTGATACTGGGTCAGGATCCTTATCATGGAGCAGGACAGGCACATGGATTGAGTTTTTCTGTTCCTGAAGGTGTAAAACCTCCTCCCTCACTGGTAAATATTTACAAGGAACTGCAAAAAGATATCGGTATGCCTATACCCAACTCCGGCAATCTCACCAAATGGGCCGAACAGGGTGTGCTGTTACTGAATGCCGTATTAACTGTAAGGGCCAATGAACCCGCCAGTCATGCAAAAATTGGCTGGATGGATTTTACCGATGCGGTGATCAGAAAAATATCGGACGAAAAAAAAGGCGTTGTATTTTTATTGTGGGGTCGTTTCGCACAGGATAAACAGGTGTTGATTGATGAAACCAAACACCATGTATTAAAAGCCGCACACCCCTCACCTTTCAGCGCCGATAAAGGTTTTTTTGGCTGCAAACATTTTAGCAGGGCCAATGAATTGTTGATGAAACAGGGGCTTTCGCCCATCGACTGGAATATTTCAACTGAACACTAATTACATGACTCAACAGCAACATATAACAACACCTGTCTGGAAACTGATCTTCGGAAGAATATTTGCCCTTTGGGCATTGGTTTTATTTGTGGTGACCATGATTCCTGCCGTGGTATTTTACCTGCCCTGTTTTTTGCTGGATGATCCTGCAAAAGCCCGCTGGCACAGACATGTATCGAGGGTATGGATGTGGATTTATTTACACCTTATTGGCTGTCCGCTCCGTGTAAAAGGAAAAGAACATTTTGAGAAAAACAGCAACTATGTTGTTATCTGTAATCACAACAGCCTGATGGATGTGCCGGTGAGTAC
>DPWF01000112.1:0-1888 GCA_003526435.1 Chitinophagaceae bacterium
CCACGCTGCTTACCATCAATATGATTGATCCCCTGTTTGATCTGAAAGCTAAATCCCTGATATTTAAAAGGATTTTTACTGTTCATCAAAACAGTTCCATTCATACCACCGGGACCATATAATGCAGATGATGCACCTGGTAACAATTCCATATTCTCAACATCAAGCTCACTCAAACCAATCACACTACCTACTGAGAAGTTCAGACCAGGTGCCTGGTTATCCATACCATCCACCAACTGGTTTAACCTTGTATTACCGCTGCTGTTAAAACCACGGGTACCCACACTTCTGAAAGTTAAGCTTGCCGTTACAACATCCACACCTTTCAGGTTGGTTAACATGTCGTAATAATTTAACTGAGGAGTATTACGGATAGCAGCAGTACTGATTCTTTCAATAGATACCGGAGATTCCAGTATTCTTTCCGGAACCCTTGATGCCGATACCACTACTTCATCTCCAAGCGTAAACGAAGGTGTAAGATCAACGGAAACAACATCATTGGCTCCTTTTACTGACACTTCTTTACTGGCATACCCCACAGATGAGATGACTAAAGTAAATGGAGGCTTCTGTACTGTAGTAAAACGGAAATTACCTTTATCATCGGTAAATGTTCCTACGGTACCACCTTTAACTGTAACAGAAACTGCTGAGAGCGCCTCTTTGGAACTTGCATTTTTAACACTACCTGAAACGGTAGTTGTCTGCTGGGCCATCACGGGGATGGTTATGGCTGTAGCCAATGCCGCATACAGACATTTACTGTAGAATCTTCTCATTTTTGGCAAGATTTAGTTATAATGTACTAGCAAAATAGCGATTGTTAGTTTTATGCAAAAATTTAATTTGTCCACAAAACAGCCTATCTGTTAAGAAAAACGAACTGCGTTACGCTTTATTATTCAGCCCACTAGCTAATTTTGCAGCATGAGCAGCTTCCAGTTCCCCCAACAAACGAATATTTACCACGGAAAAGTAAGAGATGTATATACCATTGGCCAAGACTGGCTGGTAATGATTGCCAGCAATCGCATATCTGCTTTTGATGTAATATTACCAAAACCCATCCCCTATAAAGGGCAGGTTTTGAACCAGATTGCCGCTTACATGCTTGATGCTACCCGCGACATCTGTCCCAATTGGCTCCTATCTGTACCTGCACCCAATGTTTCCATCGGCAAAAAATGTGACCCATTTAAAATAGAAATGGTGGTTCGTGGCAACGTGGTTGGACATGCATGGCGCACTTATGCTTCCGGACAGAGGGTCTTATGTGGTGTTACCTTGCCGGAGGGTTTGAATGAAAACGATTTTTTCCCTCAGCCCATCATTACCCCTTCCACTAAAGCTGCAGAAGGACATGATGAAGATATTTCCAAAGAAGAAATTATTCGCCAGGGGCTGGTAAGTGCCGATGACTGGAAAATATTAGAGACTTATGCTTTACAGTTATTCGCCCGTGGAAAAGACATTGCCGCAAAACAAGGACTGATCCTCGCAGACACAAAATATGAATTCGGAAAAATAGGCGATACCATTTATCTCATGGACGAGGTGCACACACCCGACTCTTCCCGTTACTTTTATGCAGATGGATTTGAAGACAGACAGGCAACAGGTGAAAAACAAAAGCAACTTAGCAAAGAATTTGTAAGAGAATGGCTGATAGCCAACAATTTCATGGGCAAAGAAGGACAAACCGTTCCTGAAATGACCTCAGAGTGGATTGATACCATCAGCAAAAGATACATTGAACTCTATGAAAAGGTAACCGGCAAAATCTTTGTTCCACAACAACCATCTGATGAAGAGCTTATTGAGGCGGTAACTGACTCGCTGAAAAAACTAAATGCTGTATAAATTCAAAAATCAAAAGGCAAAA
>DPWF01000112.1:1910-4590 GCA_003526435.1 Chitinophagaceae bacterium
TTTTGCCTTTTGATTTTTGAATTTTGAATTCTACTCCCCCAACCTCGGTCTCAGTCTCACCCTGCTTTTATTAAAAATATTCTGCCCGTTTTCTATTCCTTTTCTCAATTCTTTCTGACGTTCAACAGGCATATGAATGGTGTCTTTACAGGCAGTGCTGCAGCAACCATCGTATTCAGCAGCACAGGATTCGCATTGAATAAACAATAGGTGACAACCATTGTTTTTACAGTTGGTATGCGTATCGGCAGGTTTTCCGCATTGGTGGCATTTCGCAATAATATCATCTGTAATCCTTTCGCCCAAACGATTATCGAAGACAAAATTCTTGCCGATAAACTTACTTTCAAGAGCAGCTTCTTTTGCCTGTCGTGCGTAATTGATAATGCCACCCTCCAAATGAAAAACATTTTTAAACCCTTTGTGCAGCATGTATGCACTTGCTTTTTCACAACGTATACCACCTGTGCAGTACATGATGATATTTTTTTCTTCATTACCCTGCATCATATCAACAGCCATTGGTAACTGGTCGCGAAAAGTATCGGATGGTATTTCAATGGCTTTCTCAAAATGCCCTACTTCGTACTCGTAATGGTTACGCATATCAATGACAATGGTATCGGGCTTTTTCAGCAGTTCATTCATCTGCTGTGCATTTACATATTTCCCTTTGTTCTCCATACTGAACATAGGATCATCAATACCATCTGCCACAATCTTATCACGTACTTTTATTTTCAATACCCAGAAACTTTTCCCGTCATCATCAACTGCAATATTCAAACGCAGATCATTCAATGGTTCGATGCTGTAGAGATTNNATCCATATGATGTTCCGGAACACTGATTTGCGCATTGATTCCTTCCTTAGCCACATAAATACGGCCAAATACCTGTAAGGCATTTAGCTGTTTATACAACTCATCTCTGAACCCTTGCGGATTCTGTACCGGGAAATACTGGTAAAAACTAATGGTAATACGATGGAAAGATTCTTCCATCAAACGCTGTTTCAACTCTTCGTTGGAAACACGGTTGTGTAAAACGGGCATATGTTCAAATTTCAGCCCCGTCTCATCTTAAACGAGCCGGGATCCATGAATAATGGAACCACTTGCAGGGTGGTCAAAATCAATACAAAGATAGAGAAAATGTATGATCTGTAATGTAGGATATCTGATTTGAAAAGCATATACCTATCTTAGATATCCTACATCATACATCAGACATACATCTCCTATTTCCGGAAGCGTCTTACATAATCAGCTTCTGCAGCTATATACCCAAAAGATGCCCATATTTTTCCTTTGAGTATCTGTTCATACAATGCTTTGGCTTTTTCATGGTTGCCATTGTAGTAGTACCAGTTGGCTACACCATATGCAACAGCATCGTTACTGCTTGCAGAACCTGTTTCTCCGGTTAAGGAGTCTGCAGGTAACAGACCTTTGTATAATAAGCACAACTGGTGGTATGCTTTATTCTCGATGATATTCATCGCGGGCTGAATAGGTTCCAGTATTTTTTCGGCTTCTTCTTTTTTACCCAACAACCGAAGTGTCATATACAACCAATGTGTGGTTGATGTAAGTTTATCATCGTTATTCGATTCACGTACCGCACGCTCATATACAGGGAGTGCTTTTGCAAGGTCATTCTTCAGATAATAAGCAAGCCCCAGATGATACCAGATATTGGAATGAAGCGAACCAATGGGAATATTAAAAGCATTGGGTTGTCCGTCGGGCTCTATTTCATCTTTCTTTCCCTCAATCAGACTTGCTGCCTTTTCAAAATCAGCAATTGCCCTATCGAATTCACGGATGGAAATATAACGATGCCCACGATGACGATATAATCTTGCATCCTGCGGAAATTTGGAAATTCCTTCCGTGTAAATACGTATTGCTTCTCTGAAATCACCCTTATACGCTGTCCATCGTCCATACCAGATGATATTATCTACATTATCAGGTGATGCCTGATAATTCATTTTGGCCGTATCATATTTTGAAGAACCATTGGCATAGGGTGATGATGGATACAAAGTATCTCCCATCAATGAAATGGCCTGCGCGCTGTCGGGTAATGCAGGAAACAATTCTTTGCTGTCATTATTTTGTCTTGAACTATTACAGGCAGATATGGCAGCGATTGCAAGCAGAAATAAAACAGATACAGATTTCATATGGAAATGAATTATTGATGCAAACAAGTTAAGCATTATTAACAAATCAGGATATCATCCAATTGATTACTGATTTGATTGCCTACTGATCATTTCATACATTTACCAATCAATCATTTCCCCTGCCGTCTGTAAACAACGGAACCGTTATCCTGACACCTCTTGGTGATGGCCCTTTTGTTTCAAAACCCTGAACAAAATCAACCCTTATAAATTTCAAAATATTCTCTACCCCAAAAAAGGTTTCATAATAATTTTTGCCTTTCTCCGTGTACAACATATTGGCTCCTGTTACAAAGAACCAGTTTAATCTTCTGAATCCCGGAATTTTATTCGACAACAAACCATTGAGATGATACTCTACATTAGCTGTCGCATAAAATTTTGATGTGTTGCTATAGCGATAATAGGGAGCGAGTTGAAAACCACTGAGCGGATCATTTGCCAAAACAGTCTGATTACCCTGAAAATGGGTATAATCCGGAATAT
>DPWF01000083.1 GCA_003526435.1 Chitinophagaceae bacterium
GAATATTCACCGCAGAGAAAGGAGGAAACGGAGGTTACGCAGAGTTTTTTCTACCTTTCCTCTTATTTCATACAGATGGCATTAACCGGGAAGAAGAAAAAGATAGATGTAATTGATAAATTACTCGAAGCCTGCTACCAGCATAATAAAGATGCATTGTTTGTTATGAGCCTGATGCACCAGTATGAAGAACGCGGCAGCCTGAGCAAAAAACAACTGGAAGGTTTATTATTGAAAGCAAAGAAAGTTAAAGATATTCCTGCGGGTCTGATAGCCGGTGTAGAAGCCATTGTTTTAAAAATGCCTACCAGAGATAAGACGCCGGTGGAAGATACAAGAAACAAGCAACAGGAACCAGAAGGGAAATGGGATGAACTTATTCAGGAACTGCTTCAAAAATACCCGCAACATAAACGTGTCTTATTCCTCAAAGCACAGTTGGAGCAGCGTAAAAATCTTTCTGTTATAGAACAAAAGGAAGTGGAGAAATTTTATCAGTTACTCATTCTGAATAAAAAATAACCTGTGACAAATGTCACAACCCTGCTTTTTTATCGGTTTAAATTTGCAGATTGCCTAACTTGTATTTATGATACCTATCGAGATCATACAAAAACATTTCCCATTTTTTGAAAAAGAACTACAGGATCAGATAGCTGCAGTTGGTGAAGTAAAAGAATTTGAATCGGGTGATATTCTCATGAAGACTGGTCAGAATATCCGTTCCACCATGCTGGTACTTTCCGGGCTCATTAAAATTTTCAGGGAAGACGAGGAGGGAAATGAATTCTTTATGTATTACCTCCAGCCCGGACAGGCCTGTGCTCTTTCTATGGTTTGTGCCATTAAGCAGGAAACCAGTCAGATTATGGCAAAAACGGTGAGCAAAACAGAAGTAATAGCCATTCCGTTAACTTATATGGATCAGTGGATGGCCAATCATAAAAGCTGGTATCATTTTGTGGTAAGCAGTTACCGTGACCGTTTTGAAGACATGTTACAGACCATTGACCATATTGCTTTCAGGAATATGGATGAGCGTCTGGTATTTTACCTGAAACAGCACCAGGATACCACTAAATCAAATATGCTGGGTATTTCATTTACTGAAATAGCACAGGAACTTAATTCATCTCGTGAAGTGATTTCAAGGCTCATGAAGAAGCTCACGGAAAAGGGTATGATTAAACAGCATAAATCGCATATTGAAATAGTTGATCTGCAAAAATGGGGTTCGTGATAAATATCACGAAATAACCCGGCTTACGGCCCCAACTTTGCTCCCACAATTACAAAAATGGAAGTAGCGGGTTATATCGCATCATTGGTTATTGGCATTTCTCTTGGATTAATAGGAGGTGGCGGATCTATTTTAACAGTACCCGTACTTGTTTATCTTTTTGGTGTAGAGCCTGTACTGGCCACCGCCTATTCACTCTTTATTGTAGGTTTATCGAGCCTGGTTGGTGCATTCCCTAAATACAAACAGGGCTTTATCAATCTCAAAACCGCCATCATATTTGGTATTCCTTCCATTGCTGCAGTTTTTGCTACACGTAAATTTATTGTTCCGCTTATACCCAATGAAGTATTTACCATCGGAGATTTTGTGGTAACCCGATCTATCCTGATGATGCTTTTATTCGCTGTACTTATGCTCTTTGCCTCTGTTTCCATGATTCGTGAGAAACAAAAAACAGAAGAAAAAGAAACAGGTCCGCAACAATTCAATTATCCGCTGATTCTCCTCGAAGGAGCAGTCGTAGGCATCTTAACCGGACTGGTAGGTGCGGGTGGCGGATTTTTAATCATTCCAGCACTGGTATTACTAAGTAAGCTACCTATGAAACAGGCTGTGGGTACATCGCTGCTGATTATTGCTGCCAAATCGTTGATTGGTTTTACAGGAGATCTCTCACACTTTCAAATGGATTGGTCTTTACTGGGTTCCGTAACCGCATTGGCCATTGCAGGCATTTTTATTGGCAACCGTATCAGTACAAAAATAGATGGCAATAAACTGAAAAAAGGATTTGGCTGGTTTGTGCTGGTGATGGGTGTTTATATCATCATGAAAGAAATTGTTTTCCCCGGCGGTTCATCACACTAGTTTTTTATACCCCCCAATAAGCGAAGGGCCTGCAGCAATGTGGGCCTTTCCAATTTATGACAAAGAGCAGTTTTGCATGTGACGAATATCACGTTTTTACTCGCCTACTCTTTTCAACTTTACGATCTAAATAAAACAACTATAGTCTTACTCCCGTTCTCCCTTTCTCTTTGCAAAAAAAGTTTCACTAAAAGAGTTTTAACTATTTCCGAGACATTGTTAACAAAGAGAAAGGAAGAAGGGGAGATTACGCAGAGAAGTTGTTAAAAAATATGCATCGTGATTCAGGTCACGGAAAAAGGAAATGAAACAACTGAATTTTACAGTATCAAATAAAACAACCCACTATGATAGTTGAACAAATTTATACCGGATGTCTGGCACAGGGTGCCTATTACATTGAAAGCAATGGCGAAGCTGTAGTAATCGATCCACTCAGAGAAGTGGCGCCTTATATTCAGAAAGCCGAACGCAATGGTGCCAAAATAAAATATGTGCTGGAAACACATTTCCATGCCGATTTTGTATCGGGACACCTCGATCTTGCCAGAAAAACCGGTGCACAAATTGTGTATGGTCCAAACGCAGCACCCGATTTTGATTTCTATTCAGCAAAAGATGGGGAAGAATTGAAAGTGGGCAATGCAATCATTCAGGTATTACACACACCCGGACATACCATGGAGAGCACCTGTTATCTGTTAAAAGATGAATCAGGAAAAGCTGTTGGTTTATTCAGTGGAGACACTTTGTTTATTGGTGATGTGGGTCGCCCGGATCTTGCACAGAAAGTTAAAGCTGAACTTACCCAGGACATGCTGGCCGGTTATTTGTTTGATTCACTGAGAAATAAAATCATGCCTTTATCGGATGATATCATTGTATATCCTGCACATGGTGCCGGTAGTGCCTGTGGTAAAAATATGAGCAAGGAAACCACCGATACATTGGGTCACCAGAAACAAACGAATTATGCATTAAGACCCGATATGACAAAAGAAGAGTTTATCAGTGAAGTCACCAATGGTCTTGTTGCCCCACCTGCCTATTTCCCGCTAAACGTAATGATGAATATTCATGGATACGATAGTATTGATACGGTGCTGGAAAGAGGTCAGCACGCGCTGGGTGCCGATGCTTTTGAAGTAGCAGCCAATGAAACTGGTGCGCTGATACTTGATACCCGCGATCCACAAACATTTGCCGCCGGCTTCATTCCAAACGCTATTAATATTGGTATCGATGGAAATTTTGCTCCATGGGTAGGCGCCATGATACCAGATATTAAACAGGAAATTTTACTGGTTACAGAAGAAGGAAGAGAACAGGAAGTAATTACACGTTTAGCCAGGGTTGGTTATGATTTTACCATTGGTTATCTAAAAGGAGGTTTTAAAACATGGAAAGCTGCAGGCAAAGAAACAGACCAGATTCGTTCTGTAAGTGCAGATGAACTGGCCATTATCATGGAAGAAGAAAGTGTAAACATTTTAGATGTACGCAAGAAAAGCGAATACCTGAGTGAGCATGTTTTAGATGCTGAAAATGCGCCACTCGATTTTATCAATGACAGCATGAGCCAGATTGATCGTAACAAGACCTATTATGTACACTGTGCCGGTGGTTATCGTTCCATGATCTTCAATTCTATCCTTCGGGCAAGAGGTTTTGATAACCTGATTGATGTTAAAGGTGGTTTTAAAGCACTAAAAGAATCAGAAAAATTCAGGGTAAGTGATTATGTATGTCCAACAACTTTATTATAAACAATGAAAACAATTCAGGAAATACTCGACAGTGGCAATGCTACTATTATTGATGTAAGAACAAGCAGTGAGTTTGCTGTATCACATTTTCCAAATGCAATCAATATTCCATTAGATGAATTACCCAAACATCTACATCCGTTAAAAACAGATAACAAACCCGTTATTCTTTATTGCAGAAGTGGTAACAGAAGCGGAATTGGCATGAATTTTTTACACCAGCAAGGGTTGAAAGAAGTCTATAATGGAGGCGGATTGAGCGATATGCTGCAATACAAAAATTAAAAAAAAATGTCATCATTCATAAAAACAATAGCCAGCAACTGGCATTTCATGCGTGTGCTGAGGGTAGTATTATCTCTTGCCATTTTGGTACAGTCGTGGTATGCAAAAGATGGCACCACTGCCGTTATTGGTTTCATGCTGCTTGCAATGGGATTGCTGAATATTGGCTGTTGTGGGCCCAGTGGTTGTTATACACCGTTAAAAAACAAGAAACCTGTTTCATCAAATGAACCTGTATATGAAGAAGTGGTTTAGTAAAAATTATCTTTTACTCATTGGTGCCGCCACGGGTGCGCTTAGTGGTTTTCTTTACTGGAAATATATTGGCTGCATTTCAGGAACCTGTGCCATTACTTCAAAACCATTAAACAGTACGCTTTATTTTTCGGTGCTTGGCATATTGGTCTTCAGCCTGTTTAAGAAAATTTCAAAAGAAAAATCGCATGTTGAATAACGCATTTGTAAAAATTATTGACAGTGAAAAACCAGTACTGGTAGATTTTTATGCAGACTGGTGTGGCCCCTGTCGTATGATGCCTCCTGTATTAAAAGAAATAAAAAACAGGATGGGCGACCAGATACAGGTATTCAAGGTAAATGTAGATGAACATACAGATGTGGCCGCTCATTTCCAGGTAAGCAGTATACCCACGCTGATGATTTTTAAAAAAGGGCAACTATTGTGGAGAGAGCCAGGTGTAAAAAATGCCGCTCAGCTACAACAGTTGCTGCAACAATTTACAACATGACAACAACAGAAGTTTTTTATGTAGAAAATATCAGGTGCAGTGGTTGTGTAAACAGC
>DPWF01000042.1:0-1653 GCA_003526435.1 Chitinophagaceae bacterium
ACAGGAAATTGCTTTGCAATCGATCCAAACTGTTTTTCAAACAAAGCAGGTTTGCCTGTTACATGGTGTAACGGCCAGTGGCAAAACACAGATTTATACACAACTGATACAGGAACAGTTAGACAAGGGACAACAGGTATTGTACATGTTACCCGAAATTGCACTAACGGCGCAAATCATCAGAAGACTACAGGAATATTTTGGCGGACAGATAGCCATCTATCATTCCAAATTCAACGCCAATGAAAGAGTAGAGATATGGAACAAGGTTAAAACAGGAGAAATAAAAATTGTGTTGGGTGCCAGGTCGGCCTTGTTCCTGCCATTTAAAAACCTCTCCCTGATTATTGCCGATGAGGAGCATGACAACTCTTATAAACAGCAGGATCCTGCCCCACGTTACCATGCAAGAGATGCCGCTGTATACTATGCCAGCCTTTTCCAGGCCAAAGTTTTGCTGGGTAGCGCTACGCCATCCATTGAAAGTTATTTTAACTGTGAGCAGGATAAATATGGACTGGTTCGTTTAACAGAACGATTTGGGGATGCACAGTTACCAACGATTGAACTCATTGATGTTAAGAAATACCAGCAAAAAGGAAAGATCGCTTTTACAGAACCTTTACTTGAAGCCATCAAACTATCACTGGAGCAGCAGAAGCAGGTTATTTTATTTCAGAACAGAAGAGGCTATGCGCCCTATCAGATCTGTAACACCTGCGGATGGATACCACAATGCCAGAACTGCGATGTAACACTTACCTATCATAAATTCAAGAACAAACTTACCTGTCATTATTGCGGTACACAATACCCTGTTATCCATACCTGTGCAGCCTGTGGCAGCCATGATTTTACCCAGAAGAATTTTGGTACAGAACAGATTGAAGAGTTATTGAATGAACATTTTCCCGATGCAAGAATCGCCAGGATGGATTATGACAGTGTAAAAGGAAAAAATGACCATGATGCTTTGATCAAATTATTTGAACAGCGCAGGCTTGATATCCTCGTTGGTACACAAATGGTGGTGAAGGGGCTCGATTTTGAACACGTAAACCTGGTGGGTATTATTGATGCTGATGGCATTCTGGGTTTTACAGATTTCCGTGTCAATGAAAAAGCATTTCAGTTAATGGAACAGGTAAGCGGAAGAGCAGGAAGAAAAAATGATCTGGGGAAAGTGTTTATACAGGTGAGCAATACAATGCATCCGGTATTATCGTTTGTTCAAAACCATCAGTATGATGCCTTGTATCGTTATGAAATGTTGAACAGAAAAGAATTCAGCTACCCTCCTTTTACCAGGATCATTCAACTGGTATTTAAACACAAAGAGAAACACATTGCAGAAGAAGCAGCCAATATCATGATGGGTGGGCTTTCTCCACATTTTCCTAAGGAAATCAGCGGTCCGGCCCAACCGGTGATAGACCGAATCAGAAACCAATATCTTTGGGAATTATTGATCAAACTACCCAAAGACATGCAACGTATTGGCCAGTGCAAGCATATGATCATGCAACAGACTGCTATTATACAGTCTAACAAACGATACAGTTCAGTCAGGGTTATTGTAAATGTTGATCCACTCTAAGGTTACCGCCAACAGCTATGTATCATGCAACGCATTTTTTACCTGATCATCCATTA
>DPWF01000042.1:1682-4393 GCA_003526435.1 Chitinophagaceae bacterium
TTATAACAGTTTTCAGTTCAACGTGCATGCCAGGTTCTTTGCAGCTTTTCAGACACACGAAATGATGCAGGAACTGCTTGAGCAATACCAGGGTCTGCCTTATATGCCTATGCATATTCTGGGAGGTGGCAGCAATATTTTATTTACAAGAGATGTAGATGGACTCATACTTCGCAATGAATTAAAAGGCATTGAACTGGTCAATGAAGATGCAGACCACTACTATGTGAAAGCCATGGCCGGTGAAAACTGGCACCAGTTTGTCTGTTATTGTATTGAAAGAGGTTATGCCGGATTGGAAAACCTCAGCCTTATTCCCGGCAGTGTGGGTGCGTCGCCCATGCAGAATATTGGTGCGTATGGGGTAGAAATAAAAGATGTATTTCATTCGCTGGAAGCATGGCATATCAATGAAAAACACAAAGAGACCTTTTACCTGAAAGACTGTGAATTTGGCTACAGGGAAAGTGTATTCAAAGAGAAATACAGGAATCGTTTTATCATTACGAGTGTTACTTATCAACTCAATAAAAAACCTGTTTTTCATACTTCTTATGGAGCCATTACACAGGAACTGGAAAAAATGGGTGTACAGGAATTAAGTATTGAAGCTATTTCAAAAGCCGTGGTAAACATCAGGAGATCTAAATTACCCGACCCTGAGAAACTGGGTAATGCCGGCAGTTTTTTTAAAAACCCTACCATTTCGAATACCCATTTTAAAAGGCTCCAGGAATCATTTCCCGGAATCGTAGGATATCCGGTACATGAAACAAAAATTAAACTGGCTGCCGGCTGGCTCATAGAACAATGCGGCTGGAAAGGATACCGCAAGGGCGATGCAGGCTGTCATGAACAGCAGGCATTGGTATTGGTCAATTATGGCAACGCTACGGGAGCCGATATTTTCCTGCTGTCTACCGAGATCATGGAATCTGTTTACAAAAAATTCGGGGTCAGGCTGGATAGAGAAGTAAACATCATTTGATTGTACGATGAACTTCAAAAAATAAACCCCGGATGAATCATCCGGGGTTTATTTTTTATTGAACCTTATCGATTAATAGTATTTGAGTTTCATTTCTACTCTTCTGTTCAGGGTACGACCTTTTGCTGTTTTGTTGTCAGCAACCGGTTTAGATGAACCATAACCTTCTGAGGTCAGTCTGGCAGCATCAATTCCTTTGCTAATCAGGTAATCATGTACCGCTTTGGCACGATTCTTACTCAATGGCAAGTTTACTTTATCTGTACCGGTATTATCTGTATGACCCTCAATATCCAGTTTCAGTGCAGCATCTTCTTTCAGAATAGCCACCACTTCATCCAGTGCTTTGAATGATTTGGTCTGCAGTTTCGCACTACCTGTTACAAAGAATACATTCTTTGCACTGGCCGCTACTTTTTTAACCACTTCATCTTTTACAGCCGGACAGCCATTGTTCTCTCTTACGCCTGGTACAGTTGGACATTTATCTTCCTCATCATTTACACCATCCTTATCGGTATCAGGAACAGGACAACCCTGGTAACGGGCCACGCCTGCTACAGTTGGACATTTATCTTCCTCATCATTGATACCATCTTTATCGGTATCAGGAACAGGACAACCATCGTATTTAGACAGACCTTTTACAGTAGGGCATTTGTCGTTATCATCATTGATACCATCACCATCTGTATCTGGAACAGGACAACCATCGTATTTAGCGATACCTGCTACAGTTGGACATTTGTCTTTGCTATCGACAATACCATCACCATCTGTATCTTTCTCAACAACAGGAGCAGGTGCTGGTGGCGGGGTAACAATTACGGGTTCTTTTTTGTCTTTCAATGGAGAAGAAAGACCGATTGAATAGGTAAGATGGTTTACAGCCAGGTTAGAGATAGCTGATCTGTGTACAAACTGGGTATTCAGGAAAGTTTCCTGACCGAGGTTGAACTGAAGACCCATACCTGCAGGTGCATAGGCTGCAAAATAAGTACCTGTATACATGGAAGCGCCCAATCCGAAAGTCAGGTAAGGAACAACAGTGTATTTATCTGTCAATAATTTAATATTGGCAGCAGCATCTAATTCCAACAGGAATTTAGCTGTAGTTGACTGAGCTACACCACTTCTTTTGTAAAAAGGGTATTTAACATAAGAACCTGAAAAAGTCGCCTGAAAATCTACGTATTCCGTTAAACCTTCAAAATATTGAAGACTCAATCCTGGATCCAATTGGCTGAATGGAGTCCACTGTTTGTTAGAAATAACCGAAGAAATAGAACTCCTGCTGATGGCATCAGAGGTGTACATATCTTTTAGAATAAAGTTGATACCAAGTGACGGTCTTTTTTTATAGCTGACTGGTGCGTTTTGCGCGAAAGCGGTCAAAACCAAACCACAANNAAGGTTTTTATTTATTGTCACAAAAATACAGGGTGAAACTGATTTTCCGAAAATTAAGATAACTTTAAGTTATTCCGAACTTATACCCATCTGTTTTTTAGTATATGGTATAAGCGGCTGTACGCTGACTTTAGTGAGTCCACTTTTCACAAAATCAAGCTCCTTTGCTGCATGTTTAGTGAGATCCACCACTCTGCCTTTTCTCTTCATTTTATTGTGCATCCTGTCATTGATAAGCACTATTACGCTTTTGTTATTTTTGAGATTGGTTACCCTTACCAGCGTATTTAATTTAAAATGATTACTCGCAGCC
>DPWF01000369.1:0-510 GCA_003526435.1 Chitinophagaceae bacterium
GCTGTCAGCGAGCGGAGTTGTAAAACCATTTTTTATTCCTGGGTAAAAGTTGGCGCGATGAAAAACAATTCGGTGGCTGATCAGTCATTTGCCGGAAGGTTAAAAGACTGGAATGTTTTTCCCAATCCTTTTGATCAGCAACTGAAACTCTCTGTGATACTGGAGCGGCATGAACAGGTAAGGATTGATTTGTTCACTGTGGACGGTCGCTGGATTAAAAGCTGGACCAAGACCGGCAGACAGGGGGAGAACCTGTTTGTGTTGGAGGGTTCAAACGAGCTGCCCGGCAGACAAACTTATTTTATTACCGGATTTTATAATGGTATTAAACATACCGATAAAATCTATAAACAATAGTGGTTATGAAAAATTGTTTGAGTGTTTTGCTTTTGCTACTGACAGTTGCCTGTAGCAATAAGGAAGTTTCTTTTCAACAAACAGCAACAGGCCCTACCATTGGTTTTTCAAAAGACACGATCTATGTGCGTGAAAAAGATCCATTTAATATTA
>DPWF01000369.1:526-2637 GCA_003526435.1 Chitinophagaceae bacterium
AATGGCATTTTTCAGCTACAGACATTGCCTGCCGGACACCAGTTACATCTTCGTTTATATGATAGCAGCGGACTCATTCAATTTAGTTACCGCGGCCAGACATTGGCCAATGATCAACCTGTTATTGTAACAGGTGAGTGGAACACACTGTTTTGTTCTGTTAGTCGAAGCGGTCTGTATGGAGTGGAAGTTTCATTAAAGGATCAATTGGGGAGAGTACAAACTAAAAAACTAATGATCCGAGTGGCATCGGCGCAAAGACCCAAAGCGCATTTGAGCTGGAGAGCAGACGAACGTGATCCGGGTGGCAGGCGTTATTATTTTAATGCCAGTGGTTCTGTGCAACCCTATGGTAAAATACTTTCTTACCGATATGATATCGCTGGTCAAATTGTTACCAGTGCGGCCGATCAACTGCAATATATTTTTCATCAGAAAGGCAGTTATCCTGTTCACTTTTTTGTGGTAGATGATTTGGGTCAGCATTCAGATACAGTGTATCACTTAATTGATGTGTTATGAAATGGATTATTGTATTTGTTTTGATGGAGGTGTCGCTCACAACAGGTGCGCAACTCAGTACGCATAGCCGCGGAGCAGGGATGGGTGATGCGGGGATTGCTGCCGCAGTCGGTAATCAACAATTGGCCTATAATATGGGTAAAACTGTATTTACCCATCATTTTCACCAGGTATCTGTTTCCTATCTGCCTTGGATGCGTAACCTGTTTCAGGATACAAAATTTATCAGGGCCGATTATCTGACCACTGTCGGTGGATCTGCTACGCTCGGCGTTGCTGTGAATTACCTGGATCTGGGTAACCTGACAACAAGAGATGATAACGGTGCAAGTCTTGCCATCTATCGAAACACGTCATTCAATGTTGGCGGTTCTGTTGGTGTTCGATTATCGGAAAACACAGGTATCGGAGCTACACTAAAATTAATCAGTGCGCGAAGTTTTGTATCAGGACCTGCTACCCGTTATGGTATTTCAGGTGATATACATTTCTATCAATCCTTTGATAAAATTTCTTTTGGTGCAGTGGTCAACAATTTTGGGAATGATATTTGGCAGACAGGTGAAATCGGGTTGGGCTTTGCGTATAGTGATAGGGATGAAGTCAAGGAATGGTCCATCGGGTTTGATCTGCGTAAAACTTTTAGAGAAAATCTTTCCAAAATGCGTTATTCGGTTGGTGCTGAACTGGGGTTTCATGAAAGTTTTTTTATACGCAGTGGTCTGCAACTGGAACCGGTAGTTATGGGAAACAGAAAACATATTTCAATTGGCGCCGGTTACAAAGGCTTTGTAGAAGATCAGTCCTGGGCAATAGATCTGCACTATATCATTCCATTTGGTAACAAGGCTGCTTTTGCCCCCATGCAGCATGCATATGGCATCACGCTGAATCTGCATCTGGGAAATTTTCAATAAGCAGGGAGAGTGGATTTATAACCCGCTACCGGGTGCAGGAGAAACAAGTGCGGAAGAGATGGTAGCGGGTGCCGCTGCCCCCTGAAGAGGGTGGATGTTGGAGAGTATTAAACTATGAAGTATGAAACAGTGGAGTAAGCAATTAGGATTGTTGTTGGTGATGATGGTTTTTGGAATGATGCTTTATGCACAGGATGGTAATGCGGGGATATTGGAAGCGAACCAGAAAGTACGTAGCTATTTTGTTACAGGAACGCAACTGATGTATGCCATTGGAGCGATCCTTGGATTGATAGGCGCGGTCAAAGTTTATTCTAAATGGAATGCAGGCGACCATGATACAGGTAAAGTGGCAGCAGCCTGGTTTGGCAGTTGTGTTTTTTTGGTGGTAGTGGTAACGGTGATCAGGGCATTTTTTGGGATATAGTATGTGGGAGAACTGGCCAGCAAGAAAATTGCCTGAAATCAATATCGCAGGAACAGCATTCTATTTGGACTTAAGGTTATGGGAGTGCAGGGAGGTGAATGATTTCTCCAATAAGTTCAGTCTGGATGATTTGTACGATCTACCTAATGGCGGCTTTATCTGCTGCTTTGACCCAAAAACCAAAAATCTATTTCAGGGCTCACAGGAAGAATACGATTTAAGAAAGCATGAACTGAAAGTGGTTC
>DPWF01000189.1:0-3921 GCA_003526435.1 Chitinophagaceae bacterium
CAATCTGGCTTTTTCTTCTGCCTTCTCCTGTTCACTGTTGAATCCTTCTGCATGCGCGGCTCCAATATTTGTCCATACACCAATAGTAGGTTGTATGATTTTTTGTAAAGCATCCATTTCACCTTGTTGTGAAATACCCGCTTCAAAAATGCCAAGGCTATGTGTGCTATTGAGTTGCCATACACTCAAAGGAACTCCTATCTGCGAGTTATAACTACGTGGGCTACGTACAATTTGTTCTTCAGTATGTAGCAACTGGTAGAGCCATTCTTTCACAATTGTTTTACCATTGCTACCTGTAATGCCAATAACAGGTATATTGAATTGTGTACGATGATAAGCGGCCAAAGTCTGTAATGCTTTTAGTACATCTGGCACAACAAGAAAAACGGCTTGCGGAAATTTATCGGTCAATACTTTATTCTGCTGAACCACAAAAGAACGCAATCCTCTTTCGTATAATTCAGTAATAAAATCATGGCCATCTCTACGGGGACCTTGTATAGCAAAAAATAAGGTAGCGTCTGCAAAAACAAGTTTACGGCTGTCGGTGAGTAAATGCAGGATGGTTCTTTCAACCGACGGTATTTCGTCAGCTTGAATAACCCTGGCTATATGTTGAAGTGAATACGACAATGCAACAAACTATCATTTTAAGATCAGATAGAACCATCGTGTACATCCTGAGGCGCCCCTTTCTTACTCGCAAACATGGAATAAAAAATGGACCCCGCAATACACAGTACAATCAACCCCAGTGAAATAAATACCTGTGTTGATTTCTCAACCCACATATTGATGTAGTGTTCTCCCAGCATTTTTATACCAATAATTACCAGAACGATGGCTATACCCTGTTGCAGATAATCGAATTTTGAAACAGCGCCACGCAATAAAAAGAACAGGGAACGCAAACCCAATACCGCAAAAATATTCGAAGTGTAAATCACCAGCTTATCTCTTGAAATACCCATCACCGCCGGAATAGAATCCAATGCAAATACCAGGTCGATGGATGCGAGTAATACTACCACCACAAACAAAGTAGTGTACAATGGTTTACCATTTTCTCTCACTACATATTTACCATCGCCATCGTGTGGTGCCAGTGGCAGGTAGGTTTTAAGGAAACGATATATTTTAGTGTCGTGTGGTTCAAATTCTTTTTCCTCGTTGGCGGTAAACATTTTATAACCGGTATATACAAGGAACACACCAAAAATGTACAATACCCAATGGAATTTTTCTACAAGAGCCACGCCAATGGTAATAAATGCAACCCTGAAAACAATGGCCATCAGTATACCGATCAGCAATACCCTTGAATAGTATTTCTCTTTTACTTTGAAAGAATTGAAAATAAGAATGAAAACAAAAATATTGTCGATGCTCAAGCTCCACTCCATCAGGTAGGCGCTCAGGTATTCCAGCGCCAGTTTCTGACCCTCTTCCACCCACATGAATACAAAAAAACCAAGTGCCAGACTCACCCAAAAGAAAGTTTGTTTGAGGGCCTGTTTGATGGTAATATGAGCATTTTTCTTGCTCAATAAGCCGAGGTCAAACACAAGTGCCAGTACCAATACAATTCCAAAAACCAGGTAAACGATCTGATGAGTTGTCATGTGAGAGAATTATGGCGTAAAGATAACGTTCAGCGCCATCGCAGACACTCAAACACTATATTTCTTTTTCCTTCTCCACTGCAATATGGAGCCGGCCACTGTTAGTAACAAAAGCGGGGCTACAATATTGATCCATTGCCAGGTATTTTTCTGGGAAGCTATTTTTTCTTTGTCGAGCAACCTGAGTACAATGCTTTTATTTCTGCTTTCAAACAAACCATTATTACTTACCAGGTAATCTATACAATTCAGGAAAAATTCACGGTTGGCAAACCTGTATCCTTCAAAAGGCAATTCTCCCATAGGTAAGGGGCCCGCTGTATTGCTTACTGCATTGGTTACAATATCTGCATCAGATACCACAATCTGTTTACCGGGCTTTGCTGCCTGTCTTAAAAAAGGGCGATTGGTCGTTCTCTGAACAGAATCCATCAATGCCGCACTGGCCCTGTTGGCAAACAATGACTGAAAAGCCCCCTCCAGCAATACCGCCACAGGAACAAAACTTTTATTGAAACTACGCAGGTCCTCTTCATTGCTCACGCTGTTAACAGAAACGATTGCGGGTGAAGAAATACGACGGCTGTTTGTGTCAGACGACAGCAGGATGGTTTTCTGTATACCCGGTGCTTTTACCGTATCGATACTGGATGGGAAAATGGGTAATACCCTGTCAATATTTTTTGAGATAGGGTTATCGGTCTGCGATGAAAGAAACGGATAATAAGGCCAGGGTACCCTTTGCATATTGGGGGAGCCGTCTGGATTGCGTCCAACTACAATGGGTATTTTGGAACAGTTCAGGTCCTGCAACAGATCTCCGTTAATACGTACTCCATATTTGAATAAAAGGTCGTCAATATCAAGTCCGCGATCAAAGGCTGTGTATTCAGCCTGACTTCTCATAAGGCTGTCCAGCTCAGCATGCAGTTTATCAACAAACCAGAGCAATTTGCCGCCATTCATTACATACTGATCGAGTTTCAGTTTGTCTTCTTCTGTAAAAGTCTGGGTAGGCTTTACGATGATCATTGCATCAATCATGGCAGGATCAGGGTAACCCTGTTTCAAATCGAATACAGCCAGCCGGTAATCATTGCGCAGGCTTTCTCCCAGGTCATTTACTTTCAAATCAACCGGTTCCCCATTTCCTACAAGGTAGGCAATGGTAGGAATTGTTTTCCTCGTGAGTTTATCAATAGCATTGGCGAATTTGTATTCGAGTAATGCTTCCGCAGCATTTCTTGTCGCTTCCTTGTCTTCCAATGGTTCTACATCATTCATCACATTGTATTGCCTGAATACTTTTCTGCTGCTGCGCAGGTCAACAGCCACGGGTTTTCTGTTTCCATACACTACGAGTGCTGATGGTACAATGAGCTGAGCAGTTGATTTATCGGTACTTGTTATTTCATTTCTTTCAAAAACAACTCCCAGTTGAGCAAGGCTGTCATATAAAACGGCACGAGCAGTATCATCGGAAATATCTTCACCCGGCTTCTCAAACTTTACACGTACCAGATTCCCAGAAAGCGATTTAAAGTCATCCAGCAATTCCGCAGTTGCTACAGAGAGTTTTTTATAGTCTGCAGGTAGTTCACCTGTAAGGAATACATGTATTTCAATAGCGGTATCCAGGTTGGAAAGCAATTGTCTGGTAGAAGAAGTGAGGCTGTATCTTTTGTCGGCAGTAAGGTCGGCCCTGAAACCAATACCTGCAGAAAGATAGATCACTATCAATAATACAGTCAGTACACCCAGCCAGCCGTATTTATGTTGTAGTAGTTGCTGCATGATTTATCTTTTCAACAGGTTTCTTTGGGTGAGGAATAAAAAGAAGCTAATTAGTCCTGCGAAGTAAACCAGGTCACTGATACGAACCACTCCCCTGCTGATACTGCGGTAATGAAAACTGATACCCAGCATTTCGAGGTAATAGTCGAGACCGCCACTAAAAGCAGATAGTTTACTTATCGCATCAAATCCATTGTATAACAGGAAGCAAAGAAATGCACCGGCAATAAAAGCCACTACAGTATTGTTGGTATAACTACTGGTACAGATACCAATAGCAGTAAAAACAGCGCCCAATAAAAGCAGGCCAATATAGCTACCTATGGTTGCACCTACATCTATTCCACCCGTAACGCTAAGTGCCTGTATGGAAAAAGCATAAACAATGGTAGGAAGGATGGCACAAAAAACAATCAGGATGGAACCCCAAAATTTACCCCATACCAGTTGACCCGGCGTAAGGGGAAGGGTTCTCAATATTTCGAAATTACCCAGGCGGTAT
>DPWF01000189.1:3945-4475 GCA_003526435.1 Chitinophagaceae bacterium
CATGGTGCCAGGCTGAAGAAACCGGAAAGACTGGCATATCCAAATTCGAGGATACTCGTGTCGGGAAATACAAATAACATCAGTCCATTGATCAAAAGAAATACAGCCAGGGCTATATAACCAGTGAGGCTGCTGAAAAATTGTTGCCATTCTTTTTTGCAGATGATCCACATGGTGTCAAAACTAATTGTTCTCTGGCATACGAATACCGTTCCTGTATATTTTATGTGTTCTTTATGGAAACTTTTCAAAAAAGCATCCTAACAAAAAGTAGCCATATGAAACTAAAATTGACATTATTGTTGATGTGCCTGTTGGGTGTAGGTTTATTTGCGCAGGGGCAGGATAAACCTTCAAAACCCAGTAAAGCAGATAAAGTTGTAGTTGTTGACGGCAGAGATGCATTGCCTGTTACAGTAAAAAGCGATAAAAAATCTAAAGTCCGAAAGCCACCTCCACCGCCGCCTGTTGAACCACCACCTGCTGTAATTCATAAACCGGAGCAGCCCGCACCACCGCCGCCACCAGAA
>DPWF01000189.1:4489-9300 GCA_003526435.1 Chitinophagaceae bacterium
AACAAACATATTCCGCCGCCTCCGCCGCCAGTGGCTAAACCAAAGCCACCGGTAAAATCAGTTCCACCAGATGCACCCGATAGAGTTTAGGCATTTGTTTCTACAAGTGCTGTTGGTTTTTGGAAAAGAGGCCCGGGTTGTACCGGGCCTCTTAATCTTCAGGTTACTCGTTCAAATCTTTATGATGATTGATGAATGACAGGTACTCCTGCTCGAAAGACATCCTTGCATGATGTTTTTCCTGTTGCTCTATATATTGGGTTACCCTTTCAAGTCCTGATCTGTTGACTGATGCCACAAAATAATCTGCCTGCCATACCAGTTGCAGATTTTTATACTGTTCATTGAACCACCTGACAGATTCTCCCTTTATCAACTTGATTACACCATCTATTGTTTGTCCGGCCTTTAAACGTACAAGACAATGTAAATGATCTAAGTGTCCATTAATGGATNNATGGATATAATATGTATCTTATGTTTGAATGCATTGTTTTTAATATGCTTTATCAAAACTTCTTTTACTGATGGTAGTAAAATAGGATTTCGATATTTTGTACTCCATACATAATGCAGATAAACAATTGAATGTGGCATAAAGAAAAAAATTGCACACAAATTCAACCTTTTTCACCGCGTATTTCTACGGAATCTTGTAACGGAGCATCTCATGCACATCATTTCTCCCGGACTAAAGTCCGGGGCAGGGTTATTGGGGTTTTTAGTGATAGTGATTTCATTGGAATCTGATGCGGCTCTCTATCCCTATCCCGGATTTCAATCCGGGCAGGGTTATTTGAATTGATGCATTATCAAAACCCATCCTAAACAAAAACAGCTTTACATTCCTGCCCCGGATTTCAATCCGGGGTAAAAAAAGACCCGGATTGAAATCCGGGTCTAACAATTCTTTTACCTTAATTTAATCTACACCGCAAAACTCTCACCACATCCACAACTTCTGCTGGCATTGGGATTATTAAAATAAAACCCTTTACCATTCAATCCATCAGAGAAATCGAGTTCAGTGTTCACGAGGTATAAAAAGCTTTTCAGATCGGTAACTACTTTAACGCCATTGTCTTCAAATACCTGATCCATGGGTTTAATCTCGTTATCGAAATCGAGTTTATAACTCAACCCTGAACAACCTCCGCCAACAACCCCCACACGAAGAAAATAAGAAGTATCACCAGATACACCTGCTTCTTCCATCAGTTGCTGTACTTTCTTTTTTGCCTTATCGCTTACGTATATGCTGTTTTCTGTTGCTACCATTTGGCTAATAGTTAATGGTTCATGGTTAATGGCTTCACATTAACATCATGCTGATTAGTGTACGCCTTTCTCTTCAAATACCAACTCCTCCAAACCGTTCTTTTTGCGGTAGTCGTTGATAGCTGCTTTAATAGCATCTTCTGCCAGTACAGAACAGTGAATTTTCACCGGTGGAAGATTCAGTTCTTCTACCAGATCCATATTATCAATCTGTACTGCCTGGTCAACAGTTTTGCCTTTCAGCCATTCTGTAGCCAGTGATGATGAGGCGATAGCCGATCCGCAACCAAATGTTTTGAACTTGGCATCGGTAATAACACCTGTAGCATCGTCTACTTCTATCTGAAGACGCATCACGTCGCCGCACTCTGGTGCACCTACGAGACCGGTACCTACATTTGTTTTTGCTTTATCAAGCGTACCCACATTCTTGGGGTTATTGTAATGGTCGATTACTTTTTCTGAATATGCCATGGTTGAAGAAATTTGAAAATTTGAAAATTTGAAAATTTGAAAATGGGAACTGCTGATTTTTAGCATCCTGGTAATTCAAAAATCATTTTCAGATTTTCAAATTACCACATTTTCAAATTATCAGTGGTGTGCCCACTCAATGCTGTTCAGGTCTATACCTTCTTTGAACATTTCCCAGAGTGGACTCATTTCTCTTAGTTTTAATACAGTTTCACTTACCGCTTTGATGGTGTAGTCAATCTGTTCTTCTGTGGTAAACCTCCCCAATCCGAAACGCAGCGAACTGTGTGCCAGATCATCACCCAATCCCAATGCTTTCAGCACATAACTGGGTTCGAGTGAAGCAGAGGTACAGGCTGAACCCGATGACAGGGCGATGTTTTTATTAAAGCCCATCATCAAACCTTCCCCTTCCACATATTTGAAAGAAATATTGCTTACATGTGGTAAACGATGTTCACGACTTCCATTCACATAGGCTTCTTCCAGTTGTAATAAAGCAGTTTCCAGTTTATCACGCAACTTGCTCAGCCGGGCTGCATCATCTGCCATTTCCAGGCGGGCCAGTTCACAGGCTTTACCAAAACCTACAATACCAGGCACGTTCAAAGTACCACTACGCATTCCTCTCTCATGTCCGCCACCATCCATTTGTGCGGTTACTTTTACACGTGGATTTTTCCTGCGTACATACAATGCACCTACACCTTTCGGACCGTACATTTTATGACCGGTAAACGCCATGATATCAATACCGTCTTTATTCACATCCACCGGAATTTTACCTACAGCCTGTGTACCATCGGTAAAGAATAATACACCGTGTTTACGGGCAATGGTGCTGATTTCTTTTACGGGCTGCACCACTCCAATTTCATTATTGGCATACATGATGGCAATAAGGATGGTTGTTGGTTTGATGGCAGCTTCCAGTTCTTTCAGGTCTATCAATCCTTCCGGATTTACTTCCAGGTAAGTTACCTCACCACCTGAACGTTCAATATGTTTACAGGTATCGAGTACCGCTTTATGCTCAGTTGTACAGGTAATGATATGGTTACCTTTACTGGCGTACATTTCGTACACCCCTTTTATACCCAGGTTATCACCTTCTGTGGCACCTGATGTAAAGATGATTTCTTTAGGATCGGCCCCAATCAGTTTGGCCACTTGTTCACGGGCATAATCAACAGCTTCTTCTGCCTGCCATCCAAATGGATGGTTACGACTTGCCGCATTACCAAAATGTTCGGTAAAATAGGGTATCATCGCTTCCAGCACACGCGGATCCATGGGTGTGGTGGCATTGTTGTCAAGGTAAATCGGTAATTTCAACATAGTGCACAGAAATTTGCTTGCTTGTAAATACAAAAATACGTCAATCGGTTTATACTTGTGGAACTGAAACCCGCTTCCCGGGCTTTTTTTCACAAATCGAAAGCCTGTCATTAAAACAAAGAACTATGTTAAAAGTTGAGCATATTGGCCTGGCCGTCAAAAGTTTTGCTGAATCTATTCCCCTGTTTGAGCAATTGCTGTCAACACCCTGCTATAAAACCGAAACTGTAGCGTCTGAGAAGGTTAATACGGCTTTTTTCCAGGTAGGTGAAACCAAGATAGAACTACTGGAAAGTACCGATCCGGATGGGGTCATTGCCAAATTCATCGAAAAAAAGGGAGAAGGTATGCACCATATTGCCTTCGAAGTAGCTGATATTGAGGCAGAAATGGCCCGTTTAGCAGGTTTGGGCTTCCGGTTACTAAACGAAACCCCCAAGAAAGGGGCCGATAATAAACTGGTATGCTTTCTTCACCCCAAAGGAACAAATGGTGTGTTGATTGAGCTGTGCCAGGAGGCTTAGATGTAACAGAAGAACAGAGAAACAGAGGAATGACCAACTTTCAAGTAAAGAACATTTCCTCATTTGGATATTGGACATTCCTCTGTTTCTCTGTTCTTCTGTTTATTGCAACCCCAGTTTCTCCACTGCTACCTGCGCCGCCACCTGGGAAGCATCTTTTTTGTTGTAACCTTTTCCTATTGATAAGAGTTCTCCATCGAGCATGATATGGATGGTAAAGAGGCGGCGGGAGCCCTCCATTTTTTCATCGGCCAGGTCAAAAGAAAGGGTATGGCCATGTTTACTGGCCCAGCCGATCAGCTTGTTTTTCAGGTTAATATCTACCGATTCCAGATCGTCTACAAACATGTGAGGTATTACAATCTGTTTGAGCACCCAGTGTTGGGTTTTTACATAACCTTTATCGAGATAAACAGCGCCTACAACGGCTTCGAGCGTATTACCAAAAATCTGACTGCCTTTCAGCGAGCTGTCGAATTTGTTATAGAAAGTAAGTTTGCGCAAACCCATTTTCAGGGCAATATCATTGAGTTGCTGGCGGTTTACCATTTTACTGCGCATTTCAGTAAGAAAACCTTCGCCTTTGTAAGGGTAACGTTTGAAGAGATAATCGGCCACCACAGCGCTTAACACAGCATCTCCCAGGTATTCGAGTCGCTCATTGTTTTCTTCAGGTGTGTCTTTTACGGAACGGTGGCTGAGTGCAGTTCTATAAATCAGAAGATTACCAGGTTTTAAACCCAGTACATTTTTCAACTGTGCCTCAAAAGAAGCATCGGGTGATTTGGATGAAAAAAGTCGCTTTAAAAACTGCACAAATTTAGGCTGAATATTTTTTCACGATTACACAGGCGTTATGCCCTCCAAAACCAAAAGTATTGCTCAATGCAGCACGAACGGTTCTTTTTTGTGCCTGGTTGAAAGTGAAATTCAATTTCGGATCCAGTTCAGGATCACCCGTAAAATGGTTGATGGTAGGTGGAATAATGTCGTGGATCACACTTTGAATACAAGCAATAGCTTCAATAACACCGGCAGCACCCAGACAATGACCTGTCATTGATTTGGTGGCGCTGATATTGAGGTTATAGGCATGATCGCCAAAGACTTCGGTAATGGCTTTTGCCTCGGCACCATCACCCAATGGGGTTGATGTACCGTGTGTATTGATGTAATCGATTTCGTCTGCGCGCATGC
>DPWF01000039.1:0-2071 GCA_003526435.1 Chitinophagaceae bacterium
AAACATCTTTGATAATTGATTTTGACAGGTCTTCTTCTTTTTTAATGCCCCCGCCAAAATCAATTATCAAAGATGTTTTGGTTGTCAACTGTTCTAACACCTTCCAGTTCTTCACAGATCCGGCTTTTGCGCCATCCAAATCAACGAGGTGTAATCTTTGCAAGCCTGCATCCTGGAATTGCAAAGCCACTTCTAACGGATCTTCATTGTAAATGGTTTTCTGGTTATAATCACCCTGCGTAAGTCGCACGCATTTACCATCAATGATATCTATTGCCGGAATAATTTGCATATTGTTTGATCAGATCTTTAAAAAATTAGCCAATATTTTTTCTCCCACTTCAGCACTTTTCTCCGGGTGAAACTGAACACCATAAAAATTATCGCGGTGTAATGCAGAACTGTAAGGTTGTATATAGTCTGTAGTGGCAATGGTGTGTTCCCCTTTTGAGGCATAATAACCATGTACAAAATAGCAATAACTGTTTTCTGTAACCGTATCAAATAACGGTGTTTTCAAATCCTGAATCGTGTTCCAGCCAATCTGGGGCACTTTCAAACCATCTCCCTGCTTTGGTTTAAACAACTTTACTTCTTCATCAAAGATATTCAGACAGGTTGTATCATTTTCTTCCGAATGTCTGCACATGAGTTGCATGCCCAGGCAAATGCCCAACACGGGTTGCCGGAGACTGGTAATGAGTTGATCCAGTTTTCTTTCCTTAAGATAATGCATGGCAGTACTCGCTTCTCCCACTCCCGGGAAAATTACTTTGTCGGCCGCAGCAATACTGTTGTGGTCATCTGTCACCGTTGCTGTTGCACCTATTCGTTCCAGTGCATAACGAACCGACTGAATATTACCCGCATTGTATTTTATAATTACAAGGTTCATAATTAGTGTAATACCTGTTCCAGGAATTGTTTTGTTGTTGTACGAATATCTTTTCCCTGTTCCAATGCTTTAATATATGCAGAGCCAATGATGGCACCATTTGCATATTTGCATGCTGTTTCAAAAGTAGTTTTGTCTTTGATACCAAAACCTACCAGTATCGGGTTGCTTAGCTGAAGGCTTTGCAGTTTTTTCAGGTAAGTTTCCACCAGGCTGAAATCTTTGTCATTACCTGTTGTAGCCGATGAACTAACCGCGTATAAAAATCCTGTACTCAGTGTATCAAGTTTTTTAATTCGCTCCTCGCTGGTTTCAGGTGTAACAAGAAAAATAAAATCCAGCTCATACTTTTTGATCACCGATCCGTAGATGGTTTCATATTCATACTCGGGCAGATCAGGCAATATCAGCCCGTCTACACCAACGGCAGCCGCATCTTTGCAAAATCGCTCAAACCCGTATTGTAATACCGGGTTCATATAGCCCATTAATATCAACGGAATATTTGTTGCAGAGCGCAGGTCTTTTAACTGTTCGAACAGGGCGGCGATACTCATTNNCAAAGCAATGGCACTACTCGCCTGTATAACAGGGCCATCGGCCAATGGATCGCTGTAAGGCATACCCAGCTCTATCAAATCGGCTCCGTTTTCTTCAAGTGCCTGGATAATGTTGATGGTATCTGTCAACTGCGGATAGCCTGCTGTACAATATACATTCAGTACCCTTTGTTTTTTTTGTTGAAATAAGTTGTGTATCCTGCTCATTTGTTGCTGTAAACTTTATAAATGTTGCATATAGGTTGCGAGATCCTTGTCACCTCTTCCACTCAGGCAAATGACTACACGGTCGGTACTTTTCAGGTTTAGCTGGTTCAACACTGCAAACGCGTGTGCCGTTTCAAGTGCCGGTATAATACCTTCTGTTTTGCTTACATGAAAAGCTGCCTGCAATGCTTCTTCATCGGTTGCACTCAAAAAAACAGCTCTTCCTGTTTCAAACAGGTTGGCATGTATCGGGCCAATACCCGGATAATCCAGTCCCGCAGAAATACTGTGTGGTTCTATTACCTGCCCGTCTGCTGTTTGCATCAACAAGCTTTTACTGCCGTGTAAAATACCCGGCTTACCCAATTGGGTGGTTGCTGCACTCATGCCACTGTTCACTCCATGACCT
>DPWF01000039.1:2134-3920 GCA_003526435.1 Chitinophagaceae bacterium
AGCATTGCTTCCGCCACCAACACAGGCAATTACATGTGTGGGCAGTTCCGTTCCTGTTTTTTCCTTTAACTGCTCACGGGTTTCTTTACTGATGATGCTTTGGAATTTTGCCACCATATCGGGATACGGATGTGGCCCTACTACACTGCCAATAATATAATGTGTATCGATGGGGTTATTGATCCAGTCGCGTATGGCTTCATTGGTAGCATCTTTTAATGTTTTACTGCCACTTGTTGCTGGTATCACCGTTGCACCAAGCATCTTCATCCTTGCCACGTTGGGAGCCTGTCGTTCAATATCTTTTTCACCCATGTAAACGATACACTCCATACCTTTTAAGGCACATACGGTAGCCGTAGCCACGCCGTGCTGACCCGCTCCTGTTTCAGCTATGATCCTTGTTTTGCCCAATCGCTGGGCCAGCAATATCTGCCCGATGGTATTGTTGATTTTGTGGGCGCCGGTATGACAAAGATCTTCTCTTTTCAAAAAAATAGTGGCTCCGTTTTCCTTACTCAATCTTTCCGCATGAAACAGGGGGGTTGGCCGACCTACATAATCTTTCAACAATGCTTCAAATTCGGCTTTGAATGCAGGGTCGTTCATAATGACGAGGTATTGTTCTCTCAGTTCCGCCACATTACGATGCAGCATTTCAGGAATAAACGCTCCCCCAAACTGTCCGTAATAACCTTGTACATCTGGTTGCTGATAAGTAGTTGTCATTTATAATTGTTTTATTGCCTGCACAAATTTTTCAACTGCCTGCATATCTTTTAAACCCGGAATGGTTTCAAACTTGCTGTTTACATCAATGGAAAAAAGATCTTTTGCAACCGGGTCTTTTGCAAAGGACGATAATTCTTCTACATCTCCCGGACCGATACCTCCACTCAGAAAAAACGGCTTATGGATGTTCAGTCCTTTGAGCATGGTCCAGTTGAATTTTTTTCCTGTTCCGCCATATCCCGTTCCATCTGTATCGAACAAAAACATATCGGCGATATCCTGATAATCTTTAACCTTCCATAACACCTGGTCATCTTCACGTAACCTGAAAGCTTTGATGACACCCACATAATCTGCCACTTTTTCACAATACTTGGGTGTTTCATCACCATGTAATTGCACAAGGTGCAGACCACAATCATCTACTGTCTGTAACAATTCTTCAACAGGAGCGTTCACAAAAACCCCTACTTTATTAATATGTTGTCCTTTTATCTTTTTTATCTCCGGTCTTGACATATGCCTGAATACATAACGGGGCGATTTGGGGTAAAATATAAACCCCGCAAATGCTACTCCCATGGTATCCAGTTGCATAACTTGTTCGGTATTGGTCATACCGCAGACCTTAATTCGCATGTTGCTTTGCTTTTAGTTGATGTACAAAATCAGTAAAAGCAATCGAAGGGTTGGGTTCTTTCATAAAGTTTTCTCCGATCAGAAAACCCGAGAACCCGGCATTGCGTAAAGTTACGATTGTATCTACATTACTGATACCACTTTCTGCAATGGCTGGTTTTCCGGCGGGAATATGCTCAATCAGTTGAAGTGATGTTTGAATATCTACTTCAAAAGTTTTGAGGTTACGGTTGTTTACCCCTACCATGTCTACCATATCGCTGATGTGTTCCAGCTCTTCCCCGTTATGTATTTCGAGCAACACTTCCATTCCCAGCCCTTTGGCACAGGCACTCAATTCATTTACCTGTTGCGGGGTTAAGCAGGCTGCAATCAACAGTATTACATCTGCGCCCATGGCTTTGGCTTCATATAC
>DPWF01000224.1:0-4575 GCA_003526435.1 Chitinophagaceae bacterium
TGGTCAATGGTGAATGGTGAATAATAGGCAATCATACAAGATTTGTGCATATTACCACACTATTAGCTGCTGACTATTCACCATTGACCATTCACAATTGACGCCCCATGTCTATATTCGATGCTATTGTAATTGCAATTGTAGAGGGACTTACGGAATTTCTTCCCATCTCTTCTACCGGGCATATGATTATTGCCAGCTCTTTTTTAGGTATTGCCAAAGACGATTTTACCAAGTTGTTTGAAGTAGCCATTCAGTTAGGGGCAATTTTATCAGTAGTGGTTTTATACCGAAAGAAATTTTTTCCGCTTAACCGCTGGAATTTTTACCTCAAGTTATTGATTGCCGTTATTCCCGCACTTGCATTAGGCGCTTTATTTTCTGACAAGATTGATGACCTGCTCGAAAGTCCGCTCACCGTGGCTATCACCATGTTGGCAGGTGGTGTGGTTCTATTATTTATTGACAAGCTGTTTCAACAGCCTGTGATTGATAAGGAAGAAGAAGTTGGTTTTGTTCGTGCCTTTATGATTGGCTTATGGCAATGTGTGGCCATGATTCCGGGTGTAAGCAGAAGTGCCGCCAGTATTATTGGTGGTATGCAGCAAAAATTAAACAGGGGACTGGCCGCCGAATTTTCTTTTTTCCTTGCTGTACCTACCATGGCTGCAGCAACGGGTTATAAATTACTCAAAGCCTGGAAAGAGAATCCGGAAATGTTAACCAATACCGATAACCTGATTGCATTGGCGGTGGGTAATGTGGTGGCCTTTATCGTAGCCATGCTCGCCATTAAATTTTTTATTGGCTTTCTTCAAAAACATGGATTCAGGTTATTTGGCTGGTACAGGGTAATCGGAGGAGCTATTTTACTGGTACTGGTATTGACGGGATACCTGAAATAGATGTAGGATCGCTGATGTCTGATTTGATGAAAGCAGTAACATCCGACATCCTCAATTCTTCTTCACTCTTCCCGGATTTTTTGCAATAAATGCTTCCCATCCTTTTAACCCCTTACCTGCCGCCGCCAATGGCGACGATGATTGGTAGTGATGGCATAATGCTACTGCCAGTGCATCGGTAGCATCAAAATATTGCGGCTTTTCTTCTATCTGCAAAATACGTTGAAGCATTTTCCATACCTGGTCCTTATCAGCATTACCATTTCCGGTGATGGATTGTTTTACTTTTTTGGGAGAATACTCAGTAACTGTTAAACCAGCCTGCATGGCTGCAGCAATGGCAACTCCCTGCGCTCTTCCCAGCTTCAGCATACTCTGTACATTTTTTCCAAAAAAGGGGGCCTCAATGGCAAATGTGGATGGTTTATAGAGTTTAACCAATTCACAAACACGGGTATGAATGGTTTCCAGTCTTGCATAAATATCTTTCTGGGATGTTAGCTTCAAAACATCCATCAGCAACACCTGTGGCTGACCTTTATGAATACGCAGTAAAGCATATCCCATGAGTTGGGTACCCGGGTCAATTCCTAATATTATTTCATCTTTTGCCATTCATGGGTGAAAATACGGAAGAAAGGAGATAGTCCATGGTCCATAGTCGATAGACAATGATGAATCGTGTACAGTTAAACCTCCCAAGGTTTTGCTATAGACTATCGACTATGAACCATGGACTATCTCCTTTCTCCTTTATTTCCCCGTTCTTTGTAATGAATAAATAATACGCTTCCTGAACAAACGTTTAAAAATATTCATCAATTTTTTTCTGGGGCCGGTTCTATTTGTATGGCTGTGTTATTCCATTTACCGGCAGATACAAACCCAGGATAATTTACAGCAGTCATGGGACATGATTCTTTCTTCAGCCAGCGGTTCGCAATCCTGGAAATTCATACTGGTGGTACTGTTACTCGGGGCCAATTTTGGCGTGGAAGCATTTAAATGGAAAGTACTGGTAAGCTCCGTACAAAAAATTTCATTCTGGAAAGCTATTAAAGCCACACTGTCTGGACATGCGCTGGTATTCAACAGCATCAACCGTTTTGGAGAATCGGCTGCCAGATCGCTTTACCTGGATGAGGGACACCGCTTAAAAGGTATGGCCATTTCCATGGTAGGTAGTATGAGTCTTATTATAGTGAACTTTGTTATTGGCTTGCTGGGCATGTTGTATATGCGGTTTTTTATTCTCGATGCAACCCACCAGCTTGAAGGCTTGTCTATGTTCTGGTTAACCGGTCTGATGAGCGTACTGTGTTTTGGCACGATTTTGCTTATTCTTATGTATTATAAGCTATCGTGGCTGATCCGGCTACTCGAAAAAATACCGTTGGTAGCGCGATACAGGTTTGTAGTGGAGAATATGGAAAGACTGGACTGGTGGTTCTTAACAAAAATTTTACTTCTTTCTGCGCTCCGATACGTTGTATTTATAGCGCAGTATGTACTAATGATGCAGGTGTTTGAAGTAGAAATAAACATGGTAGATACAGCCGCTTTGGTAACAGTGATGTTACTGGTATTATCGATTGTACCGAGCATTACATTGGCTGAGTTGGGTATCAGGGGGGAAGTGAGTTTGTTGTTATTTGGTATGTTAAGTAACAACCTGTTGGGCATCATTGCTACTACCGGAAGTATCTGGATCATCAACCTGATTGTTCCGGCCATCGCAGGAAGTGTTTTTTTACTGGGCATAAGGTTGTTCAGAAACAATAAATAGCAGGCAAGCATGAAGAAATTTCTTTTATTAACCGCATGGATTATTGGCTTACAACCATTGTCGGCCGGAGATGAATTTTGCGGTATCCGCAACAAAGCCTTCGAAGAAGGAGAAAGTATTTCTTATAATGTATTTTATTCTGTCATAGGCTTGTATGTAAATGCAGGCAACGCCAATTTTTCTGTATCACTCGATAAAATGAATAACCGTATAGCCTATCATGTGGTAGGTCGGGGAAGTTCTAACCCGAGCTACGACTGGATTTTCAAGGTACGCGATCGTTATGAGTCTTATATTGATACGGCCAATCTTCAACCACTGAAATTCATCCGCAATATTGAAGAAGGTGGCTATAAAAAATTTGAGAACATTACTTTTAACCAGGAAACAAATACGGCTGTAACAACCGAAGGAGTGTATAAAGTTCCGGGTTGTATACAGGATGTGCTGAGTTCTATTTATTATGCACGTAATATCGACTTCAACAAATACAAACCAGAAGATAAAATTCCTTTTGCCATGTTTCTTGATAATGAAGTGTACAATCTTTATATCAAATACATGGGCAAGGAAACCATTAAAACCAAGTATGGAAAATTCCGTGCCATCAAATTCAAACCCTTACTGGTAAAAGGCACTTTATTCGAAGGAGGTGAAAAAATGACGGTATGGGTGAGTGATGATCCTAACCATATACCACTGCGTATTGAAAGCCCTATTGTGGTAGGAAGTGTTAAGGTAGATATGATGCAATACCGCAACCTTCGTTATCCGCTAAGTTCCATGATCAGTTTCAACCGCTAAACAACTGCACTTTCGGTATAATGAATGGGCCTGCTTTGTACACTCCGGTACAACTGTGAACGTTTGTACAATACCCTGCAGATGATCAGTACAAAAATGGTGGCTAGAAAAATACCAGCGGCCAGACCCACTAAAAATGAATTGAAATATTGTTTACCTGCATAAGCAGAAAAAACAACAGTGGCGGCAGAAATAAGTCCAGACACCGCCGCGATAACTGCATTGCCATTTCTATTAGATATTTCTATCCTGGCATTGCAGGTATCGCAGTTGATGGCGGAAAAATTGTTGAGCAGAATAAACTGCCTGAAGGATATCCGGCACCCGCAATTCGGACATCCAGTTACCTGGTTTTTGGACATTGGATTTTAAAATAGCGTGTTAAAGCTAGGATTTCAGTGTAAACTTAATATGAAGCAATGACAATAAGTGTCTAAAAAACACTGATTTTACAACGTGTTTTCACGGTTTTTTCAGAGCCATAAACTAGGTGAAATACTACAAAGCCTTTGGTATTACAAGCTTGTGAGTGCAAATGTTTCAGCCACACGAACACCTTTTTCGGTCATTTGCAGACTGCAACATTCGTTTAAATGGTCGTGCTCGAAATACAGTATGTAGTTGTTTTCTACCGCTTCCTGTAGAAAGTTCTTTTTCTCCTGTAGTGTTGTGAGCGGGAACATATCGTAGGCCATCACGTATGGGATAGGCAGGTGAGCCGTGGAGGGAAGCAAATCAGCCATATAAACCAGTGTATGTTCCTTGTATTGTATTTGAGGGAGCATCATTTTTTCGGTATGCCCACTCACAAAACGAATGGAAAAATTATCCAGAAAAGGAACAGTTTCAAGATTACCCTCTTTTGTAAAATGGGTTAAAGGTGCATCAATAAACCTGAGCTGACCACTCTCCTGTATGGGTAAGATATTTTCTTTCAGGAAAGAGGCTTTCTCCCTGTCGTTGGGTTGAACGGCCCAGTTCCAGTGTTTTTCATTGCTCCAGTAAGTGGCATTTTTAAATGCGGGCACTAATTTATCTCCTTCACGGATTATGCTACCTCCACAATGATCAAAATGAAGA
>DPWF01000224.1:4607-5085 GCA_003526435.1 Chitinophagaceae bacterium
AAAAACATCTGTAATATCGTTCTTACTAAAACCGTATTTCGCTAAAGATGTATCGAGTGTATCATCTCCATGCAGGTAATAATGACCAAAGAATTTGGCATCCTGTTTATCGCCCATGCCATTATCAATTAAAATCAACCTGTTTCCATCTTCTACCAGCAAACAACGCATGGCCCAGGAACACATATTATTTTCGTCGGCCGGGTTGAGTTTGTTCCACATCGACTTGGGCACCACACCAAACATAGCACCACCATCCAGTTTAAAATTTCCGCTATTGATTGAATACAATTTCATGTTTATACTATGCTACTTTTCCCTGTTTGTGTTTGGTAGCCGATGCAAATGTGAGCAATATCAATCCAATCACAAAGAAAACCACGAGCGCCAGAACAGAATTTCGTTGTGAGCCAGTGTATTCGTTGATGTATCCAAAGCTAAACATACCAATTACGATGGCTATTTTTTCTGTTACGTC
>DPWF01000224.1:5111-5259 GCA_003526435.1 Chitinophagaceae bacterium
TGTTACGTCATAAAAACTGAAAAAAGAAGTAGTGTCTTTTGTTTCGGGCATCAGTTTGGCATACGTGCTTCTGCTGAGCGATTGAATGCCTCCCATTACAAAACCTACCAGTACGGCGAGTGCGTAAAATTCATTGATACCATCTCTG
>DPWF01000041.1 GCA_003526435.1 Chitinophagaceae bacterium
CTGCTACCCCCACTTCTCCATACATTGGTATTGGTGAAGGTGAGAGAGGATCGGTTGGCCAATGCCTGATCGAGTACAATGATATTGTAATTAGTCAGGGGTTCTGTTTCGATTTGCGTTTGTAGTCCGGTAGTTTTATCTTCTACAACAGCATGCATGGGTGCGGCCAATGCATTGAATACGCCAATACCCAGCTTCTTTTTATTTCTTCCAGAAAATTTTGATGCGTTGTACAACTGTGTAATACCAGGGTTTGAGATAAGTACCAGGTTTGGATTGTTATTGACCATATTTCGAACCGAGTTATACCCTCCCGGTGTACTACCTACCCTTCTTGAATAAAACAATCCCGCTTTATTAAACAATTCAATGCCTTCTGTGAAGAAAGGTCTGTTTTCCTGGAACTGTACTTCAAAAGGTGATAAATTAAGTACCACATTATCCGAGATCACCTGCCCGAAATCCGGTATCAGCGTGGCATCCAGTGTAAAGCTTTCATTGATGCCGTATTTCAGATCCATGCCACCATTCCTGAGAAAATCTGTTTTGCGTTCACCGGTAGCATAGGGTACAGTTCGGGTACCCGCTGTAACGTAAGGCAAGAAAGACAAGCGAAGCGGTGGCAGGATATTTTTTATGCCCTGTACATTTCCAAACTGGTTCACGAATCCATTTTGATTGGGGTCAATTTTATTCCAGAATGAACTCTCATTATTTCTCCTGCTGTACCGCTGAAAATTAATGCCCCATTCCTGTATATCTTTCTTTGAAAAACGTAATGCGGAATAAGGAATTTTCATTTCTACTGTCCAACCATCTTCCTGCATTTGTATCCTGCTTTCCCATACCGCATCCCATGTGTAATCAGAAGGCGGACCAAATTGTGAGTTCAGGTTAGGTAATAAGCGGCCGTCTGACTGTACATTTCTTGAAGTAACAAGAAACTGGAATCCGTTCTGGTCATCATTATACGTATCAAAAAAAATACTGAAATAGTCCACATCATTTCTTTGTTCCCCGTCTCTTGATGTAAGTTGTTTACGAACCAGTTTGGGGTCATCGTACAAATAAGCTCCTACGTAAATAGCCTGGTCGTTGTATAAAACACGTACCACCGTCCGTTGACTGGCAGGCACCCCAAATTGCGGGCTATTGAGAATAAAACTATCGGCTGTAGCAGCTTCTTTCCAGAAAGTTTCATCGAGGTGTCCATCTATTTTTATGGAACTGTTGATTTTGAGCGCAACTAGACTTCTTTCCTGTGCTTCGGTATAGGTAATAGTAAGGCAGGCAATAATGGCAAGCAGTGTATATATGCGATTCATTGTGGCGCAAAAATAATGGAATGGCTTTCTCAGACTGGTAAAATTGTACCAGTGGCGCTAAAAAAAAGGGCCTGCCGATTAAATTCGGCAGGCCCTTTTGGTATTTTATCAGTTTAATTTTTTCTTCAGCGTACTTACCTGTTCCTGCAGGTTATTTACCATACCAGCGAGTTGATTCACATCCCAACGTGGGCCGGCATTGGCTTTTTGAAGGATGTACACCGCTTTCCATACTTCCAGTACATCTTCGGAACTTACATTATAAGGTTCGTATTGTGGATTATCGCTGATGAGGGTGATTTTATTCTTCAGCCGATTGTTCTTCATGATCCGCTTATATACCACCCCTTCATTTCTTGATAATACAACATAAGTATTACTGTTCTTCACGTCTTCAAGGTCTTCTACTTTCTCTCCTACAATTACGCTGCCACTGGGAGTGGGTAACATACTATCACCAACAATTTCAAATGCACGGTATTGACCTGGTGAAAGCATCGGAAGGGTAAATGTATTCAATTCATCTACAAATTCCGGATCAGCATACCCTGCCAGATAACCGGCTGCTGCTTTTACAGGTACAAAACGCACTTCGGCCACTTCTGCTACCATTTTTAACTGTCTGCGTTTTTCGAGGTATGAACCTCCTGTTTTTGCAGCGGTAAGGTCTTTGAGTAAGAACTCTTCCATACTCAGTTTAAAAATCTGGCAGATCTGTTTTACCACTTCAAGCCTGGGTTCGGCACGCTCTTCTTCATAGGCACCTACCAGCGATCTTTTGATCTTGAGCTTGTTGGCAAACTCTTCCTGCGTCCAGCCACGAAGCTTGCGCAGGTAGCGTAAATTCTTTCCGGCATTTGACATAGCTAACTGATTTAGCTGCAAAATACTAATTTTTTTAGTTATTCCAAAAAAAATATTTCCTTCCCCTGCACCGGACTTAAGTCAGGGGCAGGGAAAGGAAGTTTGTATCTTGCATTCATGTCTAAAACAAGCAAACTAAAGGAACCCGTTATTCTTGTTACCAATGATGACGGTATCAATGCACCGGGCATCCGCGCATTGGTGGAAGCAGTAAAAGGTTTGGGAAAAATAGTAGTAGTAGCACCCGATAAACCGCAAAGCGGTATGGGACATGCCATTACAATTGGGCAGTTACTTCGCCTCCAGAAATCAAATGTATTTGAAGGTATTGAAGCCTATAGTTGCAGCGGTACACCTGTTGACTGCGTAAAAATTGCGGTAGATAAAATATTACACCGTAAACCCGATTTATGTGTGAGTGGTGTGAACCACGGAGCCAATCATTCCATCAATGTTATTTATTCAGGTACTATGTCGGCAGCGCTGGAAGCCTCTATTGAAAGCATTCCCAGTATTGGTTTCAGTTTACTTGACCTGAGTATTGATGCAGATTTTAATGCCGCCAGTAAATATGCCAGAATTATTGTACAGAAATTATTGAGTGGTAAAAGTCTCGACAAGCATTTATGTCTGAATGTAAACATACCTGCTGTTGAGGAAAAACTGATCAAGGGTATTAAAATATGCAGACAGGCTTATGCCAAATACGAGGAAGAGTTTGATGAAAGAAAGGACCCGCATGGTAAAAAATATTACTGGCTCACGGGTGAGTTTGTAAATTTTGATAAGGGAAAAGATACCGATGTATGGGCCCTGAAAAATAATTATGTAAGCGTGGTACCTGTTCAGTTTGATCTTACCAACTATAAACTGAAACAGCAGCTCGAAACCAAATGGAAATTCTGATGCTGAAAAAAGATAATCTCCGTTTAGGCCTGATTCTTGGCTTCCTGTCGCCTGTACTTGGGTTCTTCATCTATTATTTGGTGAAATTCAGGCTATTCAGTTTCCAGGAATTTTTACAGGTCATCCGTGCAAATCCTTCTTTACTCACAGGCATCATCAGTCTTTCGCTGATTACCAATGCAGTGGTATTTACCATTTATATTAATCGTCAGAATGACAAAACAGCAAGAGGTATTTTTATTGCCACCTGTATTTATGCATTAGTGGCGCTGTCTTTTAAATGGTTTATATGATTTTTTTTTAGCCACAGATTCACAGATTTTATGTAAAAAGTAATCTGTGAATCTGTGGCTAAAAAAATTTATGCATACCGTGGGAGCAACAGCCTGAAACATAGTTTAACTGCCGCTGCTTATTCTATTAATCCTCAGATATCATAAAAGTAACCGTCTTTTTAAACCTTGACACCACAGACTTTCCATTAACGGTGGCGGGGTTCCAAACCGGGCCTTTTGAAAGCATACGAACTACTTCGGCTGCTGTACCATAACCGGGATCATTTTCTGCTTTAATGTCGCTTATTTTACCTGCTCTGTCAACAATAAACGAAACTTGTACAGCACATTTACCGGGAGGTGCTCCATTTATAACAGGAATATCTCTATTAAGGTTTTTCACAAGAAAATTACGCCAGGCTGTGTCTCCTCCAGGGAATGAAACAGGTTCTTGTTGTTGGATAGACCCGTTTCCCGATTCATCCACATTTGCTGCAAAATTGATGTTAGTTATCGGCGTTCCGGTTTCTTTATTTATTTGACCTTCATTCTGTGCTTTAAAACTGGCGGCCTGTTTAGTGGTAATGAGTACCACTCCTTTCACATCCTCATCGGTGAACATTTTTAATGCTACGGGGTCCTTGATGATATCAATTTTTTTGATTGCATTAGGCTCTATTTCATTCAACTGATTATAACTTACTTTCTCACCATTCAGCAAAAACATTAAGCCTTCCGTTGACTTATATTTATCGTTTAATTTGAAATAAGGATTGCCTTCCAGTTTTATCGATTGAAAATTACCTGCTTTATCGTTGGTTACAACTGCTCGTTGTGCTCCAAATTCAACAGAAGTTTTTGTTCTGTCTAACTGATCATCAGCGCCTATGTCTGCCACTGTAATCGACTGGCTCTTCTCAATTGTTGCAAGATATTGTTCAATACCCTGAAGAATTGCTTTTACAATTTTTTCCTGATAGGCTTCTGTTTTTAAGAGCGCAGCTTCTTCTTTATTAGTGATAAAACCAGCTTCTAACAATACAGACGGACACTTAATGGTCTGCAAAACATAAATACCTTTACTCCTACTTTTAATACCCTGAAAAGTTGTAGATGACTGAGTCAGAAAATTACCGATCCAGTTCGCCAACTGGTAACTTTTGTCGTAGTCGTATGTTTTCGTTTTATCTCCCAGATAAATCTCAGCTCCTCGTGTCGGATTACTTACTGAAGCTTGTCCTTTTCTGCGAATCGGAGCAGCACTGTTTACATGCAGCGAAACAAACAAATCTGGTGCTAATGCGTTTGTTTTCTCGGCCACCTGTACTACCGTGTGAAATTCATCTGAATTACGTGTAAGAACAATATCCAACTGCGGATTATTATTCTTCTCCTTCAGCATTTTTGCCAACTGAAGCGTTAATATTGATTCTGTAATTCCATCAACGCCCCTTGCACCCACGTCTTCTCCCCCATGACCGGGATTGATGACGATGCGGTACGTTTTACTGAGTTTCATCGGGGCAACAGTTTCTAGGTTAATATCTGTTACGGTAATACCAGACTGCTGCGATGCTTTCACATCATTGATGACACTTTGCAGTACATTCTTTACAGATATGGGATGCTCTGCCCTGTACTCTTTGTTACGAAAAGCAAACAGTACAATAACTACCGCCAGGAGTGGTAATACCACTAAGCGACGGATATAACTGAATCTTGGGTTTGTATGATTGGTTAACATTTGCAACCTCCTTTTTATGGGTGAAAAAAAGAACGGATGCACAAGGTCGAAACGATGTTTCGGATAAACCGCCGTTAACAGCATTTGCGCCAATGCAGCCGTGTCACCATCCTGTACCGCTTTCTTGTCTGCAATGAATTCATGGATCATGTCCATTTCTTTTTTGAGTAACCAGAAAAAAGGATTGAACCATCCGGGAATCAACATAAGCTGTATCAGCAGTTTATCAACAGAATGTTGCTGTTGTACATGCGTGAGCTCATGTTGAAGGATCTGTTTACCCGATGCGCTTCGGATATCGATCTCTTCATTCCAGAAAATATATCGGAAAAAGGAAAAGGGCGTCCCCTTTGCCTGGGTGATGATAAGAAATACATCTCCTACCTGTTTGCAGGAATGCTTTTTCAGCAAATCATAAATCCTGTAAAAAGCCTTTATTAAAAGGGCGAGAAGACAAGCAGCTATCAGTATATATACCAGACTCACGATGCCTTCCATGCTCCAGTGAAAGCCTTTACTACCTATTACTGCCTCTAATTCAGAATTATTATCTGCTACTACCGATAAAAAACGGATGACCTGCTGCTGGCTGGCATAAGTTGTTGCCCATTGAATTTTAATCAGTGGAACCGTCCACGAAAACAAAGCTACTGCCAGCAGGTAAAACCGGTTATACTGATGAAATTTTTTGTTTCGCAGAGCAAACCAGTAGTATCCCATCATAATGGCACTACACAGTATCACCTGCAGAAAATAATAAGCAGTACTTAGCATGCTTTTATTTTTTGGCGTTTTTAATTTCCTGCAATAACAATTCTAATTCACGTATACTGATATCTTTTTGTTTTACCATAAAGGAAACAGCCTCACTGAATGATCCTTCAAAATAACCTTCCACCAGGTTGCGGATGGTACTGGATGAATATTCTTCCTTCGACACCAGCGGATAATACCGGTGCATCCTCCCAACAGGTGTTATGCCTACAAAACCTTTTTCTACCAGTATTTTTAAAATAGTGGCCACCGTATTGGAATGTGGTTTAGGCTCAGGCTGCTGCTCCAGTATATCTTTCAAAAATGCCTCTTCGAGTTTCCAGATACTGTGCATGATCTGTTCTTCGGCCTTTGTTAATGGTTTCATGGGGGTATGATTTTAAGCTCAGAACAAACCTAAAACTAATTTTTTAGTTTTACAACTATTTTTTTAGTTGTCCTGAAAAAAACTTCGTTAAAGTCATGAAAGCGTTTGGATGGGTGTATTTTGCGGCAGCGTGAATGATGAATGGTCAATCGTGAATGGAATAGTGTATGATAAGTATCTACCTACAACACGATTGACAATTGACCATTCACCATTGACCATTCACGATGAAATACTATCTCATATCAGGTGAAGCCAGTGGAGACCTGCATGGCAGCAACCTTATTAAAGAATTGAAACGACAGGATTCTTCAGCAACGATTCGCTGCTGGG